>JAGGSO010000013.1 GCA_021159055.1 Candidatus Bipolaricaulota bacterium
GTCTGCGAGGTGGTGAACCTAACCCCGACGACGGCGTTCGCCCCCAGCTTCTCCGCCTCCTTAACCATCCGCGCGAGCGCCTGGTCGCGCGCCTGGGAGAGCATGACGGTGTAGTCCTTGATCTCCCCGCCAACGACGTTCCGCAACCCGGCCATGATATCCCGCCCGAGGTTGCGGGCGCGGATCGTGTTCCCCCGCACCAGGCCCAGCGTCTCCTCGATCTTTCTCCCTTCCACCGTCTCAGTCGTCACCAGCAGCATCCTTCTCCTCCTTTCTTCTCTCCCGAATCAGCCCGATCAGGATGAGGACCAACCCGGCTATCCCGATCAGGATCACGACCTTGAAGAAGATCCCGATCCCCGGGGCGAGCACGATCAGCCGGATGACCTGGTACGCGATGTACCCGCCGAGGAGGCTCCCGGCGATGATCATCAGGAAGTACCCGAGCTTCAGCATCCTACCTCCTATATCTCCGCCCAGTTGTGTCCCGACTTCACCTTGCAGGTGAGCGGGACGCGGAGCTCCATCACCCCTTCCATCTCCTGCTTGATCAGCTCGCTCGCCTGCGGGACGTCCTCCTCCCGCGCCTCGAAGATGAGCTCATCGTGTATCTGGAGGAGCATCTTCGCTTTGAGTTTCCCGGCCTCGATCAATCGGTCGAGCTTGAGCATGGCGAGCTTGATCAGATCGGCGGCGCTCCCCTGGATCGGGGTGTTCACCGCGTTGCGCTTATCGAAGTTGCGGCGGGGGACGTTGTTCGACTTCAGGTGCGGAAGGGGACGACGGCGCCCGAGGATCGTCTCGGCGTAGCCGCGTTCCGTCGCACGGGCGATCAGCTCGTCGATGAACTCCTTTGCCCGTGGGTAGGCGGCGAAGAATCGGTCGATGTAGTCCTTTGCCTCCCCGCGGGAGATCCCGAGCTCGCGCGCCAGGCCGAACGGGCTGATCCCGTAGATGATCCCGAAGTTGATCCGCTTGGCCGCGTCGCGCAGCTTCTCGGTCACCGCATCCTCTGGAATAGCGAAGATCCGGCTTGCGGTCATGCGGTGCAGGTCCTTCCCTTGTTTGAACGCCTCGATCAGGGCGGGATCGCCGGAGAAGTGGGCGAGGAGGCGGAGCTCGATCTGGGAGTAGTCGGCCCCGATGAGGAGCGACCCGTCCGGGGCGACGAACGCGCGGCGGATCCGCTCCCCGATCTCGGTCCGGGTCGGGATGTTCTGCAGGTTGGGGTCGGACGAAGACAGCCTTCCGGTGGCGGTCGAGGTCTGATGGAACGAGGTGTGGATCCGCCCGGTCTCGGGGTTGATCGCGGCGGGGAGGCGGTCGATGTAGGTGGAGAGAAGCTTCTCCAGCTCGCGGTACTCGATCAGTTTGCCCGGAAGGGGGTGTTGCGCCGCCAGTTCGGCGAGGACGCGGGCGCTCGTGGACGGGCCGGTCTTCGTCTTCTCGATCACTGGGAGGCCGAGGTGGTCGAACAGGACCGCGGCCACCTGCTTGGGGGAGTTGGGGTTGAACTCCTCCCCGGCGATCTCGTACAGGTCGCGCTCGATGATCGCGAGCTTCGCCCTGATCTCCCTCCCCTGGGCGGCGAGGACCTCCCGATCGACGAGGATCCCGTTCTGTTCCATTCGCGCGAGCACGGATATGAGCGGGACCTCCACCTCGCGGAAGAGCTTGGTCGCTCCGGCCTTCTCCATCGCTTCCTCCAGCGGCCGCTTCACCCGGTAGACGATCTCCGCGTCCTCGGCGGCGTAGAACACCGCCTGCTCGACCGGAACCTGCTCGATCTTCCCCTCCTTCCCGGCGAGCTCCTTGTAGGAGAGCATCTCGTAGTTCAGATAGTGGCGCGCGATCTCCTCCAGGTTGTGGTGGCGCTCCTCCGGCCGGGCGAGATGCGACGCGATCATTGCGTCGAAGCTCACCCCGCGGGGGGAGACCCCGGCGCGGTGGAGGACGATGATGTCGTACTTCAGGTTCTGGCCGATGATCCTGGGGGCTTCGCCCTCGATCAGCGGGCGGAGGCGGTCGAGGACGTGCGCGAGCGAAAGCTGGGCCGGAGCGCCGAGATAATCGTGCCCGACCGGGATGTAGTAGCCGACGTACGGACGGGGGGAAATCGCGATCCCCACGATCCGCGCCCGCATCGGATCGCGGCTCGTCGTCTCAAGGTCGAGGGAGAACTCATCCACCCCGGCCAATTCTTGTGCGAGGGCATCCAATTCCGCCTCGGTGAGGACCGCGCGGTACTCCGCCTCCTTCCCCGGCGGCGGAGCGGTCGGAGCAACGCTCCCGAGGTCGAGTTCGTTCAGGATGGAATGAAACTCCAGGTCGGAGAGAATCGTCCGCAGTCGGTCGACGTCGATCCCGCGCAGGGCGTAGTCATCGGGGACCTCGCCCACCTCGGTCTCCAGCTTGAGCGCCACGAGATCCCGCGCCAGCACGGCGTCCGCGGCGTGGGCCTGCAGCGCCTTCCGCACGCGGGCGTTCCGTACCTTATCGGCGTTTTTCAACACGGAATCGAGGTCTCCGAACTCCTGCAGGAGCTTGGCCGCTGTCTTCGGCCCGACACCGGGAACCCCGGGGATGTTGTCCGACGAATCCCCGATCAGGGCGAGGTAGTCGACGATCCGGGCCGGTGGGACCCCGTACTTCTCGATGACCTTTCCCGCATCGAACAGCTCGATCTCCCCGGTCGGGCGGCGGCCGGCCGGGCGGATGAGGAAGATATGATCGCCCACGAGCTGGGCGAGGTCCTTGTCCGAGCTGGTGATCAGCACGGTCAAGCCCTTGTCCGCGGCGCGGCGGGCAATCGCGCCGAGGAGGTCGTCCGCCTCCACCCCCTCGCGGGCGATCACCGGGATCCCAAGTGCGTCCAGGAGCTCCCCAAGCGGGGTGAGCTGCACCGCGAGCTCGTCCGGGATCTCCACCCGCGTCGCCTTGTACGCGGGGAGGAGGCGGTGGCGGTAGGTCTCCCCACCGGCGTCGAATGCCACCCCGGCGTAGGCGGAGGGGAACTCACGCATCGTCTTCAGCAGGACGCGCAGGAAACCATAGATCGCGTTCACCGGCCGGCCGTCGCGGGTGGTGAGCTCCGGGATCCCGTAGAACGCGCGGTAGGCGAGGGAGTGCCCGTCGAACAGGAGGATCCGGGATCGTTCCGGATCGGACGGAAGGTGCAGAATCTCCTTATAGGTAGGCATGTTCCTCCCGTCTTACCCCGGAGATGTCGAGGAGGTAGCACAGGGCGAGGGCGAGCCCGTCGGCCATATCGTCCGGCTTGGGGAGCTCGGCGAGCCCGAGGAGCTGGCGGACCGTTGCCTGCACCTGGGCCTTGTTCGCCTTCCCGTACCCGGTGATCCGCTTCTTCACCTGGAGCGGGGTGTAGCCGCGCACCGGGGTCCCGTGGGCGGCGAGGAGGATCACCCCCCGCGTCTCCGCTGTCCCCATTGCGGTACGCGCGTTGCGGGCGAGGTAGATCTCCTCGATCGCCACCCCGATCGGGTTGTAGGTCTCGATCAGAGCACGCACCTCGCGGTAGATCTCGACGAGCCGCTCGGTGCGCGGGAGCCCGGCCTCGGTCTCGATCGTCCCCCCAGCGACCACCTCCCACCCGCGCGGGGCGAGGCGGACCAGCCCGTAGCCGGTGGTGGCGAGCCCGGGATCGAGGCCAAGGGCGATCGGTCCGTCGCTCATTTCAGGAAGTCCCCCAACCGCATCTTCCCCTCGTCCGCTTTGGTGCAGACGTGATCCGGATGTTCGTTCAGGTTCACCCCGCACACCGGACACAGCCCCTTGCAGTCGGGTCGGCACAGCGGATGGGGATTGAGCGCGTTCCGGATGAACGCGATCACCTGAGGGAGAAGGTCGGTGCTCGTGTCGGTGGCGGCGATCGGAAGCGCGAACGCCTCATCGAGGTCGAGCACCTCCTCCACCGGAGTGAGGCAGCGCGAGCACGGCTGCTCGACCACGGCGTGGATCCTGATCTGCAGGTACAGGGTGGAGAGCTGGACAAACGCCTCCCCCTCCACGTGGATGTCTTCCACGAACCGTCCCCCGGCGAGCCGCTCCGAGGCACGGGCGGCGTCGAGGTCGATGGTGAACGGGATGTGTTTCCCCGGGTGGGCGAGAAAATCGGCAAGTTCAAGTCGCATCTTCGCGCAGGCGGCGGGCCACGTCCGCCGTCTGCCTCCCCTCCTTTACGTCGTGGACACGGATGATATCGGCTCCGTTCCTGACTGCGACCGCGTTTGCGGCGACCGTCCCGACCAGCCGCTCCGCGGGCGGGAGGCCGAGGAGCTCACCGAGGAACGACTTGCGCGAAAGACCGATCAGGACCGGAGCCCCCAGTTCCAAAAACGATCCGATCCCCCGCAGGATCGCGAGGTTGTGTTCCAATCTCTTTCCGAATCCGATTCCGGGATCGAGGATGATCCGCTCTTCCGGGATCCCGGCCCGGACCGCCGCCTCCATCCGGGCGGAGAAGAACTCCTTGATCTCTTCCACCGGGTCGGAGTAGGTCGGGTTTTCCTGCATCGTGCGCGGGGTTCCCTGCATGTGCATCAAAACGACGCCGGCACCGGCCTCGGCGATGAGCGGTCCCATCTCCGGGTCGAACCGCAGGGCGCTGATGTCGTTGACGATATCCGCACCAGCGGCGAGCGCGGCACGGGCAACCCGTGATTTCGTGGTGTCGACCGAGATCAGGACGTCGGAGCTCTCCCTGATCCCGGTGATCACGGGGACAACGCGGGAGAGCTCCACCTCGGCCGGGACCGGGGCGGCTCCCGGGCGGCTCGATTCACCCCCGACATCGACGATGTCCGCCCCGTCGCGGATCATCTCCAGGGCGTGGTTGACTGCGGCCTTTGTGGTCATGTGCTGTCCCCCATCGAAGAACGAATCCGGAGTGACGTTCAGGACCCCCATCACCAGGACCCGGTCGCGGTTGCGCATCCAATCATCGAGCCGCATCTCCTTCACCCCTTTCCGGTGCAAGTATAGCACAGAGCAGGGAGAAAGGAAGCACGTCGATCTCATCGAATGTTTGACCTTAGGAAGCGGGGAAACTAAAATGCAGGGATGAAGACAAAGAGGGGTGATTCCAATAGCTAAGGTACTTCTAACGACGACAATCGAATCGCTGGGGCACGTGGGCGACGTGGTGGAGGTCGCCGACGGGTACGCACGCAACTACCTGTTCCCAAAAAGGCTTGCGGTCGAGCCGACTCCGCACAATATCGCCCGCTACGCCAAGGCAAAGGCGGCCCATCAGGCCGAGCTCGAGGCGCGGGAAGAGAAGGCGATCCGGCTGCGGGATGCGCTTGCCGACAAGACGTTGGTCTTCGTGCGGAAGGCGCACGATGACGACCGGCTGTACGGCTCGGTCCGGGCCGAGGACATCGTCGCCCGCATCAAGGAGGAGCTGGGGGAGGAGATCGAGGTCTCCCGCGTGAAGCTCGAGCGCCCGATCGAGACGATCGGCCCGCACACGGTGACGATCAACCTGTACAAGGACATCAACGTCGATCTGCGCGTCCGCGTCGACAAGGAGGACGCGGAGGGGGCCTAGCCCGGATGAGGGGCGGGGCGGTCCTCGGCGGAGTCGCATTCCTCCTCTTCCTCGTCTCCCTCGCCGTGCAGGGGGCGGTCCAGCTGCACCTGAACGGGGAGGGAGTGGCGCTGGATCATCCGCCGATCGCCCGCGGGGAGGAGCTCCTCGTCCCCCTGCGGGAGTTCGGACTGCTTCTCGGTGCGGAGACGGCGACGGGTGCAGATGAGCTGACGATCCGCTCTCCCGCCGGGGAGGAGTCGTTCCCGCGCGACGCGTTCCCGATCGAGGACGGGGTATACTACATCCCGCTTTCCCGCCTGGCCGAGCTCGTGGGGGCCGAGGTGCATGCGATCGGGGACGACGTGTACGTGGAGACCACCCCGGTCCGGCTCGACTCGCTCGATTGGGATTCGCACCACGTCACGGTGCGGTTCTCCGCGTTCTCCCCGTACCGAATGACCTCCGCGGCGGGGAGGTTCGTCGTCACTTTCCACCACGTCGAACTCGGGATCGCCCCCCTCGACGTGTCCGTGACCGGCGGGCCGGTCCGGCGGGTATCCCTCGCTCCCGGGAGGCTCGGGACGGCCGTCCTCACGGTGGAGACGACCCCGGGATCGGTCCCAGCGACGAAGCGGTTCACCGCGCCCGGGTTCTACTCGGTTACCCTGTCGTTCGACCACCGGGCGCGGAGCGAGTCCCAAGCGGAGATCTCGCCTTGGATCACCTATCACGAGATCACGACCGACCTCGGGGCAGGGCCGGTCGAGATCAGGTACCTGTACATCGAGGATTGGGCCTCCCACTTTAAACTCGCCCCGGCGATTCCGGAAACCGGGGTGGGGACCCTCGCCGACCTCGCCGATCTCGCTCGGGCGGGTGGGGCGACAGCGGCGATCAACGCCAATTTCTACGACACGGCGACGAACGACCCGGTCGGGCTGCTGATCGTGAACGGGGTGATCCTCAGCTCGAACTACAAGCGCCGCGCCGCCCTGGGGATCGATCTGTTCGGTCGACTCACATTCTTCAACCCGCAGGTGAGCATCTACCTCCGCACCCAAGCAGGGAAGATCGCGGTCGACGACGTCAACCGCCCGATCACGGCCGACGGGGTGGTCGCGTTCACCCCTGGCTACGCCGGGCCGATGCGCACCGGGATCGGAGGGGAGACGTTCCGGGTAGTGAAGATCAAAAACGACCGGGTCGTGTCGGCGTACACCGCCCCGTACATCGCGGCCGATCCGACTGCGGTGGTCATCGTCGGGACCGGGACCGGGAGGACGCGGCTCGCCCCCATCGCGGTCGGGGACGAGGCAAGCCTGGAGTACACCCTCGATCAGGGCGACCCCCTCATCACCGACGCGGTGAGTGCCGGCCCGCTCCTGATCTCCGCCGGGAAGGATGCCCTCAACCCACAAGCGGAGGGGTTCTCGCCCGGCTCCTATCTTGTCAGCGGGCGCGCCGCCCGCAGCGTTCTCGCAGTCGATCAGCTCGGGGGACTGATCCTCCTCGTGGTTACAAAGGGGGCTGCGAGCGTGGGAGCGAACTTCCAGGACCTGCTCACGATCCTGCATGGGCTCTCGATCCCGGTGCGGGATGCGATCGCATTCGACGGCGGGCATTCGAGCTCGCTCGTGTTCAAGGATAGAGGTACCTATCGTGAGGTCGGAAGCGGGGGGAAGGTGGCGGTGGGGCTCCTCCTCATCCCGCGTGAGAACAAGTAAGGCCCCTCGCAGCAAACTGCGGGGCATTGAAAAGCAGGAGCCGGAGATCTAACCGGAGTTGGTTCCTCATGCTGCGACTTCATGTAGAGCTTTTTCCCGTAGTGGCGGAGCTTGCCTCCGACGTTGAGGAGTTTATCCCCACAAAAACTACGAACAACAAACTGATTCGCCGCAGACGAATATCTGCTTTACTCTCTCCCACAAGCTGCGGGGTAACCGGTGGAGGCCGTTTATGAAGCGCTTGGCGCGCGATGTCATCCTCCTCGCCTTGGCGACCGGGATCTCGCGCGTGTTCGGGCTGTTCCGCGACATGACGATCGCCGATCGGTTCGGAGCAGGGGCGGCGTACGACGCGTTTCTGATCGCGTTCTTCCTCCCCCACTTCCTCCGCCGGCTTCTCGCCGAGGGGGCGCTCTCCACCGCGTTCATCCCGGCCTACACCGACGCCCTTGTCACCGACCGGGATGCGGATCGGTTGGCAAGCAACGTCCTCTCCCTCCTCCTCGTCCTGTTCCCCGGGGTCGTCGCCGCCGGGGTCCTCCTCGCCCCGTACTACCTCCCGTTCCTCGCGACCGGGTTTCCCCCTGATAAGCTGCGCCTTTCGATCCACCTCGCACAGGTCCTGTTTCCGTTCATCGCCCTCGTCGGATTCGCCGCGGTATTCATGGGGATCTTAAACGCGCACCACCGCTTCTTTCCGGCCGCGGCCGCCCCGGTGATGTTCAACCTGGGGATGATCGGGGGAGCCCTCCTCGCGCCCCGGTTCTCCCCGCCGATACTGGGGTTGGCGGTCGGAGCCCTCGTCGGGGGAGCAGGCCAGCTCCTGTTTCAGGTCCCAGCGCTGATCCGGATTGGATTCCGGTTCCGGTTTACCCTGCTTCCGCTCCACCCCGGGGTGCGACAGATGGGGCGGCTGATGGCCCCGGCAGTGCTCGGCCTGGCCGTGACCCAGGTGAACCTGCTCGTCGATAACAAGCTCGCCTCCTACCTCGGGACCGGGGCGATATCCTCTCTCCAGTACGCGATGCGCCTGTTTCAGCTCCCCCTCGGGATGTTCGCGGTGAGCATCGCCACCGCCCTCCTCCCCCGGTTATCCCGTGCCGTCGCCCGCGGCGACGATCACGAATTCGCGTCCCAGCTCCGCCAGGGGATCGAGGGCGGAATGTTCCTCCTCCTTCCGGCGATGGTCGGCCTGTATGCGGTCGGGCACGAGGTGATCGCACTCCTGTTCCAGCACGGAAGCTTCACCCCCGGGGACACGCTCCGCACCACACAGATCCTCTACTTCTACATCATCGGGATCCTCCCCTACGGGCTCGTGTACGCGTTCACCCGGGCGTTCTACGCGTTGGGACGAACCGGGATCCCCCTCCTCGCCTCGACCGGGGCGGTGGCGGCGAACGTGGCGTTCGACCTGCTCCTCGTCGGCCCGCTCGGAGCGCGTGGCCTCGCCTTGGCGACTGCGATCTCCGGGATCGTCAACGCTGCAATCCTCGGGACGGCCCTTGCCCGGAGGATCGAGTTCGATTGGGCGGCATTGGGAAAGATCGTGATCGGATGCGGAATCCTCTACGCAGGAGTGATCGGGGTAAAGGCGGGAATGAGGACGCTCCCGCTGGGAGCGGAAACGTTCGGGGCGATACTCGCCGGGGTGGCGATCTACATCGGCTACGCTCGGGTCACGGGCCTGCTCAGGCTAGTCAGTCGAGGTCAGACGGAGTGATGATCAGGCGCGGTTCGTTTTGCCACTCAGACGGAGGGACAAATCCGGCAAGCCCGGTGAGGAACGCCCGCGGTGAACTCGGATCGCGCATCCGCTCCAGGACACGTGCTATCCGATCGACTGCCGCGCGCATCCGCTCGCGGTCGATCTTCCCCTCCTCGATCAACTGGGAGATCCCTTCCCACAGCGGCCTTCCCAACGGGGTACCCGGCTGGGCGATGAGCTCGATCGGACTCAGGCGCGCCCTCAGGTCGGAGAGGCTGGTCGCGACTTGCTCGTCAGTAATCCCGGGAACGCGGGCCGAGACAGCAAGAAGCATTCGTTCGAGAAAGAAGACGTGCTGAAGGGTATCGCGATCCTGGGCGATGTCGGCATTCACCTCGGTCCACACCTTGCGGTAGCGGGCGGCGTGCTTCTCCCGCTGGAACGCCTCGTGCCGCTTCAGGTATGGACACGTCTCCGGACAGTCGATTTCCACGACCCGCTTCTCCCCGCAGCACCGGGAGCAGATGTACCCACCGAGGGCCGGACAATGACGCGTCCCCCGGCGTTTACCGCACGATACGCAGATTTGCGCCATTCTAGAAACCGAGCTGTGATCGAGCCTCCTCCGAGATCATCTCCGGGCTCCACGGTGGATCCCACACGATGCTCACCTCCACGTCCGCCTCTGGGAACGCATCGCGCAGGGCCTGTTCCACGCTCCCGGCGAGCATCCCCGCAAGGGGGCAGCCCGGGGTGGTGAGTGTCATGTCGATGGAAATCTTGTTCCCCTCAATCCCGATGTTGTAGATTAAGCCAAGATCGACGACGTTCAATCCAAGCTCGGGATCGATCACATCGGTGAGGGCGGATCGTACCTGTTCCGTCGTGATGTTCATCAGTTCCTCCTTCAGTTTGGCGAGATTATACGGGGCGGAAAAGATCGGGTCAAAACCGGAAGAGATCAGATCGCGAACTCCTGCGCAAACCCTCGCGCCCAGGCGTCGGCGGCGCGGATCCCTTCCAGAGAGAGGGGGGAATCGTCCTGCCACGCGGCGAGCGCAGCCGCGATCCCGCGCGCGATCCCGGTGAACGGGATCTCCCCGGCGAGAAACCGGTGAACCAAGACCTCGTCAGCAGCATTGGCCACTGCGGGAGCGGTTCCGCCGCGCCGCGCCGCGGAGAGCACGGCTTCAAAGGCCGGGTAGCGCTCAGGATCGAGCGGTTCGAACGCGAGGGTCCCCACAGTGGCCAGGTCGAGCCGGGGGAGTCCGGTGTCCGGTCGATCGGGATAGACAAGGGCGTACTGGATCGGGATCCGCATGTCCGGCGCCGCGAGCTGGGCGATCACCGATCCGTCGCGGTACTCGACGAGGGAGTGGACCACCGAGCTCGGGTGGATCACCGGTTCGATCCGCTCGTAGGGGATCGCGAACAGATAATGCGCCTCGATCACCTCGAACGCCTTGTTCACCATCGTCGCCGAGTCGATCGTGATCCGTGCCCCCATGCTCCAGTTGGGATGACGCAGGGCGTCCTCCGGCCGGACCGTATCAAGTTCGGGGAGCGGCGTGCGCAGGAACGGCCCGCCCGAGGCGGTGATGATCAACCGCCGCACCTCGTCCCGTCTCCCAGCAGAAAGGGCTTGCAGGAGGGCGCTGTGCTCGGAGTCAATCGGGACGATCCTGCCGCCGTGGGCGGCGAGGGCGGCTTTCACCAGCTCGCCCCCGATCACCAGGCTCTCCTTGTTGGCCAAGGCGACGGTCCGCCCCCGCTCGAGCGCGGCCAGGGTCGGGCGAAGGCCGATCGCCCCGACGAGGGCGTTCACCACGAGATCGACCCCATCGAGGCGGGCGAGGCCGACCAGCCCGTCCGCGCCGGCCATGACCTTTAAGTCGGGGAACCTGTGGGCAAGCCTCCTCTTCCCCTCTTCCTCTGCCACTGAGACGACTTGCGGACGGAAGGCCTCGATCTGGGTTGCGAGGAGTTCGATGTTGTGTCCCGCCCCGAGGCCGACGAGTTCAAACTCGTACCCGGCGCGGTTGAGGCGGGAGATCACGTCGATCGTCTGCGTGCCGATCGAGCCGGTCGCCCCGAGGATGACGACGCGCATCAGGCGGCAGGGGACGGAACGAGGGTCGAGAAGAGCTCATCGAGCTCCTTGCCGGCGAGGACCTCCTTCTCCAGCAGGGCGTGTGCCAGCCGGTCGAGGACGGATCGGTGCTCGGACAGGAGCTGCTTCGCTTTCTCGTAGGTCCGGGTGATCAACGAGCGGATCTCGGAGTCGACGAGGGAGGAGAGCTCCTCGGAGTGCTCGTCGCTCTTCACGATCTCCTCGCCGAGGAAGACGTTGACGTGCTCGCGCGCCAGGCTGATCGGGCCGAGCTTGTCGCTCATCCCGTACTCGACCACCATCCGCTTGGCGAGCTGGGTCGCCTTCTTCAGGTCGTCGTACGCCCCGGTGGTGAGCTCGTTGAACACGATCTCCTCCGCCGCCCGGCCGCCGAACAGGGTGATGAGCTTGTCCTCGAGCTCCTCCTCGGAGACGATGTACTTGTCCTCAAGCGGAAGCTGCAGGGTGAACCCGAGCGATCCGTCCCCGCGGGGGATGATCGAGATCCGGTGTACCGGATCGGCCTTGGGAAGAAGGCGGCCAAGGAGGGCGTGGCCGGACTCGTGGTAGGCGATCCGCTCCCGTACCTCTTCGGTGAGGACGATCCCCTTCCGCTTCACTCCGGCGATCACCCGGTCGATCGCCTCCTCGAAGTCGGACATATCGACCTGGTCCTTGTTGCTGCGTGCGGCGAGCAGCGCCGCCTCGTTGCACAGGTTCTTCAGGTCCGCGCCGACGAACCCCGGGGTGCGGCGGGCGAGGATCGAGGGATCGACGTCCGGACCAATCTTCTTGTTGCGAAGATGGAGCTTGATGATCTCCTCCCTCCCCTTCAGATCGGGGCGCGGGGTGGTGATCCGCCGGTCGAACCGCCCCGGGCGCAGGAGCGCCGGATCGAGGACGTCGGGCCGGTTAGTCGCCGCGAGGATGATGATCCCCTTGTTCGGCTGGAATCCGTCCATCTCGGCGAGGAGCTGGTTCAGGGTCTGCTCACGCTCGTCGTGCCCGCCGCCGAGTCCGGCACCGCGCTTGCGCCCGACGGCGTCGATCTCGTCGATGAAGATGATGCACGGAGCGGACGCCTTCGCCTTGGCGAACATGTCCCGCACCCGCGCCGCTCCGACTCCGACGAACATCTCGACGAAGTCCGATCCGCTGATCGAGAAGAACGGGACGTGCGCCTCGCCGGCGATCGCCTTGGCAAGGAGGGTCTTCCCGGTACCCGGTGCTCCGACGAGGAGGATCCCCTTCGGGATCTCCGCCCCCAGCCGGGCGAACCGCTTCGGATCCTTCAGATACTCGACTACCTCCTCCACTTCCTCCTTGACCTCGTCGATCCCGGCGACGTCGGCGAATGTGACCTGGGTCGCGTACGGCTGGACCAGCTTCGCCTTCGACTGGCCGAAGCTCATTGCCCCGCCCCCCTGAGTGCGGCGCATGATGTATATCCACACCCCGATCAGGAGGATGATCGGGAGGACAGAGATCAGAAGCGACAGGAGGATGCTATTCTGCGACGACGGCTCGTACTGAATCCTGACGTTATGCTCCAACAAGAGCGGCTCGTACAGGCTCGGGTCGCTCGGGAGATCGACGATCACCGTCCCCCCGCTCACCGTCTGCGCCGTCCCGCGGTCGTCCTTGATCACGATCGAGCTGATCTGATCGCTCTCCACAAATGCGCGGAACGTGGTGTAGTCGATCTCGTTCTTGGTGCGGCTCCCCCCGAACCAGGACTGAAGCAAAATCAGTCCCAGGATCACGATCACCGCGATTACCGCGACGTTCCGCAAATTCCGATTTCTAAGTTCTTTAAGCGGGTCTCTTTCCATAATTTTTCCTCATCCGAATTGTAGCATCGCGGCCTTCTCCGGTCAAACCTGCTACTGCGTAAGGATTTCCGTGATCAGCGCCTGTCGGACTTCCGGCTCAAGAGCGGCTTTATCAGCGGGCGTTCCTCCCCGCGGAGAAGGCGGGAGATATTGCTCCGGTGGGTGAACAAGATGAACGCGGCCAACCCGGAGGTGAGCCCGAGAAGGAGCGGAGGATAGGTCCCGATCCCATAGTGATTGAACAGCCCGATCGCGATCGGGACGCTGACTGCGCCGAGGAGCGAGCCGACCGACACCCGGCCGGTGAGTACGAGTGCGAGCGCGAACACCCCGGCGGCGATCCCGAGCGGGAGCGGTGCGACCCCGATCAGCATCCCGGTCGTGGTGGCAACCCCTTTTCCCCCGCGGAATCCGATGTAGACCGGAAACACGTGCCCGATGACCGCAGCCAGGCCGCACAGGACAGCCGTTTCCGGCGCCCCGAGGGGGAGAGGGCCGAGCGGGATCCGGGGAATGAGCGTTGCGGCGATCAGTCCCTTCCCTAGGTCGATCACTAGCACCGCCACCCCGGCCTTCCATCCCAGGGCGCGCCACGTGTTCGTCGCACCCACGTTTCCGCTTCCGACCTTCCGGATGTCGATCCCCTTGATCAGCTTTCCCGCGATGAGCGCGGTGGGGATCGCTCCGATCAGATACGCGATCAGAATAAGGCCGATAAGACTCATATCAACCGATCTCCTTTCTCAGGTTCTCGATCATCCGCGAACTCATCTTCCGCAGCCGGGCGAGCAGCGCGTCCTCGTCGAGCTTCGCGTCGGCAAGGATGGGAGCAACCTGGGGGTCCGCGCGGAGTGCGGCGAAGAAATCGGCATCCTCGCGCACCGCGCGTTCCGCCGCCCGCTTCACCGCCTCATGCGCAGCACGGCGCGGCATCCCCGCCTTCACCAGCTCCAGGAGGACGGCCTGGGAGTGGATCGCCCCGCGGGTGAGGTGGAGGTTCGCCGCAATCCGGTCGCGATGCACGACGAGCCCGGCAACCAGTTTTGTCGTCTTCACCAGCATGTAGTGAACGAGGAGGAACGAGTCCGGGATCACCACCCGCTCGACCGACGAGTGGGACATGTCCCGCTCGTGCCACAGGGCGATGTTCTCCAGCGCTGCCTGCAGGTTCCCACGCAGGATCCGGGCCAGACCGCAGATCCGCTCGGCGGTGATCGGATTGCGCTTGTGCGGCATGGATGATGACCCCTCCGGCTGCGGCTCCTCCACCTCGCCCACCTCGGTGCGGGAGAGGTGCCTTATCTCCAGCGCGATCTTCTCCAGGCTCGCTCCGGTGATCGCAAGCGCGGACAGGACCTCGGCGTGGCGATCGCGCTGGAGGATCTGACTCGCCACCGGCGCGGGGCGCAGGCCGAGTTTCTCAAGCGCGCGCTTCTCCACCTCCGGCGAGATCTGCGAATAGGTCCCGACCGGGCCGGAGAGCTTCCCCACGCTGATCGTCGCTTGTGCAGCTTGCAACCGCACGAGATCGCGGGCGATCTCCGCCGCCCAGTTCCCGAACTTCAGCCCCAGGGTCGTCGGCTCAGCGTGCATCCCGTGCGTCCGGCCGATGATGACCAATTCTTGGTACTCGACCGCCTTCTCGAGGAGCAGCTCCTTCAGCCCGGTCGCCTCGTTGAGGATGATGTCGAGCCCGTCCCGCATCTGCAGGGACAGGGCCGTGTCCTTGACGTCGGATGAGGTGAGCCCCTGATGGATGAATCGTCCCGGCGGGCCGGCCTGCTCCTCGAGCGAGCGAATGAACGCGAGCAGATCGTGATGGATCTCCGCCTCGATCGCGGCGATCCGGTCGGGATTCACGTGCACCCTGTCCCGCACCGCAGCGTACGTCCCCGCCGGGACATCGCCATGCGCCTCCAGCGCCGCGAGCGCGGCGAGCTCGACCTCGAGCCAGCGGACGTACTGCGCTTCCAGCGTCCACAGCTCCCGCATCGGTGACAGGCTATATCGTTCGATCATCTTCGAATCCGCATCCTCCGGCGGATGTACCTCCCGCCTATGCTAATCATACTCCCCCGCCCGCGTCCGGAGAAAGTCCGGCCGGGTAGCCGCTTACAAGCAGATCGTCCCCGAACCGCGCGATCACAACGTCCTTGAGCCTGAGCGCAGCGGTGACTCGCTCGACTCCGCTCCCTCCGACCGCCGTGACCGCGTTGCGGCCGCCGATGATGATCGGGGCGATGAATAGCGCGACTTTGTCCACCAGCCGCGCCTCCAGGAACGCAGCTGCGGTCTCACTCCCCCCTTCGACCAGAAGGGAGTCGAGGTTCTCCTCCCCGAGCCGCCCCAGGAGCCTTCGTAGGTCGACCTTCCCCTCAGCTCCGGGCAGGCGCCAGACCTCGACTGCCTGAGCGCGAAGCCGCTCCTCCTTCTCCTCCGGCATCGCTGCGGTGGCGACGATCGTCCTTCCCTCCTGATGGAACATCCTCAGATCAAGCGGGATCCGACCAGCACCGTCGAGTACGATCCGCACGGGATTCGGGCCCTTGACGTGACGGACGGTGAGGAGCGGATCGTCGCGGATCGCGGTGGTTGCTCCGACGAGGACGGCGGCGAACCTTCGGCGGAGGCGATGGACCTCGGTCCGCGCCTCCTTCCCGGTGATCCACTTTGAATCGCCGGTCCGGGTCGCGATCTTCCCGTCGATGCTCTCGGCGAGCTTGAGGAGAACGAACGGGATCCTGGTGGTGATGAACTTGAAGAAGATCTCGTTCGCGCGCTGCGCTTCCTGTTTGAGCACCCCTTCCGTCACTTCGATCCCGGCGGCGCGAAGTTTATCTATCCCCCGACCGCTCACGAGCGGGTTCGGACCGCGGCGGGCGACGACGCCGCGGGAGATGCCGGCCGCGATGATCCGATCGGCACACGGTGGAGTCTTCCCGTAGTGGGAGCACGGTTCGAGGGTGACGTAGATCGTCGCGCCAGCCGCCTCCTCCCCCGCTTCCTCCAGGGCGAAGACCTCGGCGTGCGGCCCGCCGAACCGTTTATGCCAGCCCCGGCCGATGATCTCTCCATCCTTTACCACCACCGCGCCGACGATCGGGTTCGGATTGGTGTATCCCTCACCCCGCCGGGCGAGCTCAAGTGCGAGGCGCATGTAGCGCTCATCGACCGAGTTCGTGGGGTTTGTTGGGTTCATGGGGTCAGCTCGCTGCTGCGATCAGGGCGCGCATGGCGGCGATTCGATCCGGTTTCCCGAAGATCGCCGATCCAGCGACGATCAGCTCCGCCCCGGCATTGACTACCTTGCCGACGTTGGTCGCGTTGATCCCGCCGTCTACCGAGATCGTAACCGGCCGTTCCCCGATCTCCGCCCTCAGCTTCTCAATCCGATCCACCGCTTCCGGCATGAACTTCTGCCCCCCGAATCCGGGTTCGACGCTCATCACCAGGACGAGGTCGACGAGGTCGAGGTAGGGGAAGACCGCGGTGATCGGGGTAATCGGTCGAAGCGAGATCCCGACCTTGCACCCGAGCCTCCGGATCTCCTCGATCGTCCGGAACGGCTCGTCCTTCGATTCGAAGTGGAATGTGATCATATCGGCCGGGGTGACCTCGAACCGGGGTGCGTAGTGGATCGGATAGTCGATCATCAGATGGATGTCGAACGGCTTCTCCAGTCCGCGGCGCAGTGAGTTCACCACCGGCGGCCCGATCGTCAGGTTGTCGACGAAGTGCCCGTCCATTACGTCGATGTGGAAGTAGTCGGCGAGCGGCTCGACCTCCCGCGCCTCGGCCCGCAGGTTCCCGAAGTCAGCCGACAGAAGGGATGGGGAGAGCTTCATCTCCGCCTGCTCACCGAGAGGAGCATCAGGAGCTGGAGCGCAGCCATGGCCGCAGCGGCGACGTAGGTGAGAGCGGCAGCAAACAGGACCTCTTTCACCTCGCCGAGCTCCTCTTCGCTCACCAGGTACCCGTCCCGCAGGGCGGCGATCGCCCGGCGCGAGGCATCGAACTCGACCGGCAGCGTCACCAGAGTGAACAGGACTGCGACAGAGAACGCGAGGATTCCGATCGTCATGAACGGTTCGTACCGGAAGATCAGCCCGAGGAAGAACAGGGGAAACGCAAGTTGGGAGCCGAGGTTGGCCACTGGGACGATCGCGCTGCGCAGCGCGAGGGGCTTGTAACCACGGGCGTGCTGGATCGCGTGGCCGGCTTCGTGCGCCGCCACCCCGACCGCTGCCACGGACTGGGAATTGGGCTCGGACAGGCGGAGGACCCTGTGCCGTGGGTCGTAATGGTCGGACAGAGCACCGCGGATCCCCTGGATCTCGACGTCGGAGATCCCGGACGCCGCCAGAATCCGCTGCGCCGCCTGAGCAGCAGTGATTCCAGACGCGGTCTGCACCCGCGCATAGCGCGCGTAGGTGGAGCGCACCTTGTACTGGGCATAGAGTGCTAGGATGAGTGCGGGCAACAGAATCAAGATGCTCGGCCCCATGAAGAAAGGAAGCCCCCACAAGTACATCTTTCATTCCCCCTTATCCGAATTCCGCCCGTTAAGTATAAATCGACGGTGAACACCGGACAAGGTCCGGCGCAGGAACAGAAACGCCGTTCCCGCTGCGATGATCCCCCCGGCGATGTCCGCTCCCCAGTCGGCGATCGAGGCGTCGCGGGCCGGAACGAACAGTTGATGCAACTCGTCGCTTCCGGCGTAGACCGCGGTCAGGACGAAGGCAGCGAGGATCGGTCTTTTCCCGAACGAGCCCGCCGCGGCCAACAACCCGAACAGGAAGAACTCCCCGCAGTGGAGAATCTTATCCCCTCCCGGGATCGGGAGGAGCGGGCCGCCGTTTGTGAGCGGGAGCGAGGAGAGGTAGAAGATCGCCCCGGCGTAGGCGATCAGAACTGTGCGCCAGAACAACTTCCTGTTCATCGTTCCTCCGATGAAATGGGAGAGGGCCTGTAAGCCGGATTCTGTCGCGGGGGACCATTCATCTGTTGCGGCCTACCCGAAGGCTCGGGCGGGCAGCCCTCAAGCGCCTTCCTACTTGGCCTTGCTCCGGTCAGGGTTTGCCGAGCCGGCCCGGTCGCCCGGACCGCTGGTGGGCTCTTACCCCACCGTTTCACCCTTGCCTGTGCCCGACGGCCAGCGGCCGTGGGCCATCGGCGGTCTGTTCTCTGTGGCACTTTCCCGAGGTTGCCCCCGCTGGGATTTCCCCAGTGACCTGCCCTGTGGAGTCCGGACTTTCCTCGGAGGGTTCACCTCCGCGGTCCCCTGGCCCTCTCCCGCTTCGTGCGCGTGTAATGACAGTGCGGACAATAGTATACCACATCCTCACCGTACAGGGTGCGCGTCCGCCGCACGCGCAGGATATGACCGCAGCGCGGGCAGATGCGACGATGGGCGATGAACGCCGCCCCTCCCAGCAGGGCGAGGACGAGGATTACGAGCAGGACCCGCCCTGCTCCGCCCCCGTTTCCCTGCGGCGCTCCTCCTGTGCCTCCGAGCCCGCGGGCGAGGGCGGGAAAGATCGCCTCCATCGCCTCCCTGATCCTCCGATGGGCGACGAGGTCGGAGATTCCCTCCTGCACGTAACTAGCGAGCCCGGGATGGGCAGCGGCGAGCGCCGTCCCGGCAAGGACGCGGGCGTCCCAATCTCGTCCGGTCTTGACGAACACAGCGAGAAGAGTATTCCCCGCAGCTATCCCCCATGCGTCGAGGATGGCGACGGCGTAGCGATCGAGGTCGTGGAACGGATCGTCCCAGCTCGCCAGGATGTATACATCGATCCCATAGCGCGCCTTAGCATCGGCGATGAGGGAATTCAGGGCGTCGCGGCCGTGGCGATCGAGGACGTTCCCGTAATCGGACAGGTTCCCGATCGGGCGGGGAAGGGGAAACGCGACCGCTTCAGCGAATAAAACGACGATGAGAAGGGAAAGGATCGCCCTCAGCGGACGTAGAGGATGCGCGAACAATTCTCGCACGTCACGATCTCGTCCGTGTTGCGCGCCCGCTCGACCGTGTGCCCGCTCACCCGCAGCTTGCATCCGGTGCAGATTCCGTTCACCACCGGGACGACCGGGTCGGGGAAGCTGCGCCGCAGGTTCTCGTAGCGAGCGAGGATGGAGGGAGAGACTCCGGCGGCGAGTTCGGCCCGCGCCGCCCGCGCCGCGGCGAGGGACTCCTCCGTCGCAGTGATCCGGGCGTTGAGGGCCTCCTCTTCCTCGTCCAGGGCGGAGAGCCGGGCGGTCAGCTCCTCCTCTGCCCGGGCGAGGTTTTCCTTTTCCTCCACAATCCGATCCATCAGGGCGAGGGCCTCGTCCTCCAGCTTGCTCATTCGCTCCCGCTGGATAACGATCTTCTCCCGCAGCGCCTCCATTTCCTTGTAGCTGATGATCCCTTCGTCCAGCTCCTTCTGGTAGGCATGGATCTGCATGTCGAGCTCATCGACCTCCAGGTTGCGCTGGCGCGACTCCCGCTCGAGCTCCGCCAGGGCCTGACGCATCCCCTCAACTCGGGCTCGTTCCTCCTCGCGGCGCTTTTCGATCCGAGCGAGCTGCCTCCGCAAATGCTCGATCTGCACCGCGATTGCAGTGCATTCCTGATCCTTCTCCTGCAGTGCGAGCAGCCGTTCGATCTCTCCGGTCACTCCATCTCCCACGTCATGGTTTTCCCGACTATAAAAGGAGACCCCGGCTTGTGCAACCCGGTTTCATCGCACTACTATAGCCGCGTGGGTTGTAAGAGGCGATGAAAACGGTGATAGAAGAAATACACGCTCGATCGATTGCATGGAAAAACATGAGGGAACGACATGAGTCGATTGTACGATGAGATCTATGCGGTGGTGCGGCAAATCCCGCTGGGCAAGGTCGCTACCTACGGGCAGATCGGAATGAGCCTTGATCCTCCATGTCCGGCCCGCACCGTGGGCTGGGCCCTCGCCGCCCTGGGAAGGACGAACGTTCACCCCCCTGTCCCGTGGCACCGGGTGGTGAGCGCGCAGGGCGAAGTACGCATGGGTGAACGCCAGCGGCGGCTCCTCGAAGGGGAGGGGATCGAGTTCGACGCGGCAGGGAGGATCGACCTGCGAAGGTTTGGGTGGGATGGAGGCTAGCCAGCCCGCAACCCATCCGCTCTTCCTCCATCATGCGGTCATACACACCCGGTTCACTCAAGAAAAGGAGGTACAACGGTGCACACACCGGTCGTAATCTTCGCGGCTCAGTCCGGACGATCGTGGACTGTTGAAGGTCTTCAGCGGATGGCTTATACCCTGGCAGCGGATTCAGTCGCCAGTTGCCACTGAAGTAGACTAGAGCGAAGATAAGTCTAGGAGGCTGATATGCGCGGAGTGATGAAGGCGATAATTGCATTCCTGGTCTTTGTTCTGGTCGGCCTGAGCGCCGTGGGAAAACCTTGGAGCGCAGAAAGGATCGTCAAGGATGTTACCTATTGCACGGTGGCCGGTGTCGACTTAACGATGGATCTCTACTACCCGCAGACCGGGGGTTCTCCGTATCCAGTTGTGATCTACGTCCACGGCGGTGGTTGGACAAGCGGGTCGAAGCGCGGCGGGGCGGGGATGCGCGACGTTCCAACCCTCCTCGCTCACGGCTACGTTGTCGCCGCGATCGACTATCGCCTCGCCCCGGCCTACAAGTTCCCCGCCCAGATCGAAGATGTTAAGTGCGCTGTACGCTACCTCCGTGTCCACGCCGACGAGCTCAGGATCGATCCGGATCGCATCGGCGCCTACGGCGGAAGCGCGGGCGGGCACCTCGTCGCCCTCCTCGGAACGGCGGACAACGACGCATTTTCCGGCGACTGCCCCTGGGAGGCCTCGAGCCGGGTGCAGGCGGTGGTCGATATGTTCGGCCCGGCCGACTTCTCTTTGTTCGAGTTCATCGGCTCGAAGAAGGCGATGTCGGTGTTCGGGGCGTCCGACGCGACCGATCCGATCTTCGCTCAGGCGAGCCCGGTCACCTGGGCTTCGTCCGATGATCCGCCGTTTCTCATCCTGCACGGGGACAAAGACCCTGTCGTCCCGCTGTCGCAGTCACAGAGCCTGTACGATCACCTGCAAGCCGCTGGCGTTCCGGCAGAGCTTGTGGTGGTGAAAAACGCTGGGCACGGGTTCAAGCCGACCGGCGGAAAGATCGATCCGAGTCGTCAAGAGATCTCGGAGCTGATCGCCTCTTTCTTCGACCGCTGGCTCCGCTAACTACCGGGGCGGGCACGGAAACATCCCGGTCCACAGAACGAGGAATGCCGCAATTGCGGCCATCACCATCGGCCCGTAGACCGATGTCCGTGCCATGTTGTAGAGTGCGATCGCTGAGACTGGAATCACTGATTCTAACTTCTGGTCGCGGAGTAACCGATTTCCTTTTCCTACCACCGCCTGCAAAGGACAAAATAACATCGGGGTTAAAATGCAGGATTTTTGAAATCCTATTAGGATTTTGGTAAAATTTCGTCGGGTGGTGCTATGGTATACGAAGCCGATCAGATCAAGGTATTAGAAGATTTAGAGGCGGTGCGCGTCCGTCCCGGGATGTACATCGGGAGCACCGGCCAGGCCGGGTTGATGCACCTGATCGAGGAGATCGTCGATAACTCGATCGACGAGGCGCTCGCCGGGTACTGCACGGAGATCCACGTGATCGTCCATCCGGACAACTCGGTCACTGTGTGGGACAACGGGCGTGGGATGCCGGTTGGAATCCACAAGGAGGCCGGGATCAACGCCGTCGAACTCGTGATGACAACCCTCCATGCCGGAGGAAAGTTCGACAACAAGAGCTACCGGGTGAGCGGAGGGCTGCACGGGGTCGGGGTATCGGTGGTCAATGCCCTGTCCGAGTACATGCGCGTCGAGGTGCGCCGGAACGGTAAGCTCTACCGCCAGGAGTTCTCCCGCGGGCAGAAGCTGACCGAGCTCGAAGTCGTGGGAGAGGCGGACGATACCGGGACGACGATCACCTTCCTCCCCGATTCCGAGATCTTCGGGGAGATCCACTACAACTTCTCCAAGCTCTCCCACCGCTTGAAGGAGCTCTCCTACTTAAACGGCGGGCTCCTCATCGTCCTCACCAACGAGGCGGCTGGAGTGACGCGCCGCTACCAGGCGAAGGGAGGAATCGTTTCCTTCGTCAAGGAGCTGGCGGCGAACAAGGAGCCGCTCCATCCCAAACCGATCTACGTCCACGGAGCGGAGAACGGGATCGATGTCGAGATCGCGATGCAGTTCACCGACAGCTACGACGAGTCGATATTCGCGTTCGCCAACAACATCAACACGGTCGACGGCGGGACCCACCTGACCGGGTTCAAGACCGCCCTGACCAAGTTCCTGAACGACTACGGCCGGGAGAAGAGGATCCTGCGCAAGAACGACCCCAACCTGCGGGGTGACGACATCCGCGAGGGGTTGGTGGCGATCATCTCGGTGAAGATTCCAAACCCGGAGTTCGAGGGACAGACCAAGACCAAGCTGGGAAATCCTGAGGTGGCGAGCATCGTCGCCGGGATCCTGCAGGAGGAGCTGACCCTCTACTTCAAGAAGCAGCCCAAGGTGGCACGGGCGATCATCGAGAAGTCGATCACCGCCTCCCGGGCGCGGGCCGCAGCGGCAAAGGCGCGGAAGATGGTGCGACGCAAAGGAGCGCTCGCCGCCACCACCCTCCCGGGGAAGCTCTCCGACTGCTCGAGCACCGACCCGGAGAAGAGCGAGCTGTTCATCGTGGAGGGGGATTCGGCCGGCGGGAGCGCCAAGCAGGGGCGCGACCGGACGTTCCAGGCGATCCTCCCACTGCGGGGGAAGGTCCTGAACGTGGAGAAGGCGCGGCTCGCCAAGCTCCTCGACAACAAGGAGCTCCGCTCGATCATCACCGCCCTCGGGACCGGGATCCGGGAGGAGTTCGACATCAACAAGCTCCGCTACCACAAGCTGATCCTGATGGCCGACGCCGACGTGGACGGGGCGCACATCCGCACCCTGCTCCTCACCTTCTTCTACCGCTACCTGCGCGCCCTGATCGAGAACGGCTACGTGTACATCGCCCAGCCGCCCCTCTACCAGGTGAAGGACGGGAAGAAGACCCTCTATCTCTATTCGGACGAGGAGTTGGAGGAGTTCCGGGCCAATCACGACGGGAAGTTCACCATGAAGCGGTTCAAGGGGCTGGGAGAGATGAACCCGCGCGAGCTGTGGGAGACGACGATGAACCCGGAAAAGCGGATCCTGAAGCGGGTGGAGATCCGCGACGCCCTCGAGGCGGACGAGATCTTCTCCACCCTGATGGGAAGCGACGTGGAACAGCGACGGGACTTCATCCGGGAGAACAGCGACAAGATCACAACGCTCGATATCTAATAGGGGGAACAATGCGAAGATACGAGATTGCTGGGATCGTCGGGGCACTGTTGGTGATCGCTTCTTTTTCCGCCTTCCCGGCATCGCTCGGGGTCGGGGTGGGACTCGATCCGACCGGGTTGATCCTGTTCAACGTAACTTCGGACATGACGCTCGGGGAATCGTTTGGATTCAGGGCCGAGCTCGGGTTCTCCACGATCGACGTCGCGGGGCTGATGCTGATCGGCGGCCTCTTGTTCGTCCACCAGCCGATTGAGTTTATCGATCCGTTCGTCGGAGTGGGGATCGGAGCAGCGATCACCAAGGTCGGCGGGAGCGCGCTCACGGTGGAGGGGGAGGCCGGGACGAAGGTGGCATTGTTCGGTCCGCTCTTCGCGTTCGCCGATCTCCGCTACATCGTCCGGTTCACTGCATACGGAATCAACTACGGCCCCCTGTACGAAGCCGGCCTCGCGCTCAACTTCTAGATGGTCTACCTCGGGATCGCGCTCGGTGCGATCACCCTTGGCTTCATCTGGTGGAACCTCTCCCTCGACGCCCTGTGGCAGCCGACCGATCGCACCACGGTTCAGTTGATCCTGTCCCTTGCCGGAGTGAAGCCGGGCGAGACCGTGGTCGATCTCGGCTGCGGGGACGGGAGGATCGTGGTGGCGGCAGCGCGGGAATACAACGCCTACGCCCGCGGGGTGGAGATCGACCCGTTCCGCGCGCTGTGGGGGAAAACGTGGATCCGCCTCGCCGGGTTGAGCGACCGGGCACGGATCACCTGGGGTGACATGTACCAGTTCGATTTATCCGCCGCGGACGTCGTCGTCCTGTTCCTCTCCGGGAAGGCGAACCAGAAGCTGACGCGCAAGCTCTCCCGCGAGCTGCGGACAGGGGCGCGGATCGTCTCCTACTACCACCCCCTGTACGACTTCGCCCCGGTGGAAGTGGGAAGGGCAAAGGATGGGTACCCCCTCTACCTCTATCGGATGGGGGTCTCAGATGTCTAGGCGGCTTTCCTCCCTCGCTCGTGCCCTCGAGATCGCGCCCGTGCCGGAGTGGGAGAGGATCGAGGTCGTCGGGATTGCCCAGGACTCCCGCCGCGTCCGGCCGGGGGAGATCTTCGTCGCGATCCCCGGGTTCGTCGCCGACGGACATGACTACATCCCGGACGCCGTCGCCCGTGGCGCCATCGCGGTCGTCGGCGAGCGCCGGGTGGAGGCCTCGGTCCCGCAGCTCGTCGTCCCCGACTCCCGCATCGCCCTCGCCCAACTCGCCGCTGCATTCTACGGCGACCCGACGCGGGAGCTGTTCACCGTCGGGGTGACTGGGACAAACGGGAAGACGACCGTCTGCCACCTCTCCGCCCACCTCCTCGGGGAAGGGAGGACCGCACTTCTGAGCACGGTGGCGCTGGAGGAGCGAGGGATACACGCGGTGACCACGCCGGAGTCCCCGTTCATCCAGCGGTTCGCGCGCGCGGCGCTCGATTCCGGAAGGGAGAACCTGGTGATCGAGGCGTCGTCCGCCGGGCTCGCCCTCCACCGGACCGACGGGGTCGACTTCGACGCCGCGGTATTCACCAATCTCACCCACGACCACCTCGACTTCCATCCCGATTGGGACTCCTACCTGGCGGCGAAGCTCCGCCTGTTCCAGGGCCTGAAGCCGGGCGCCGCCGCGATCGTCAACCGCGACGACCCGGCCGCGCCCCGGTTTATCGCCGCCACCCAAGGGCGCGTCCTCACCTACGCGATCCACCGTGCCGCCGACCTGCGGGCGATCGAAATCGAGTATCACCGCGATCGGACCGCGTTCACCCTGGTAGCGCAGGGGAGCGAGGTCCGAATCGAGCTCCGTCTCCCGGCCGAGTACAACGTGTACAACGCCCTTGCCGCCGCCGGAGTCGGGCTCGCCAAGGGGCTCGAGCTCGCGGAGATAGGGGAAGCGCTCCGGACCGCCCCCGCGGTGCCAGGGAGGCACCAGACGCTCCGCGCCGTGACCGGGGCGACTGTGATCGTCGACTTCGCCCATTCCCCCGACTCGCTGGCCCGGACACTCCGGTTCCTTCGCCCCCGCTACCGCCGCGTGATCTGCGTCTTCGGCTGCGGCGGCGCGAGCGACCGGGCGAAGCGCCCGATCATGGGTAAGATCAGCGGGGAGCTCGCTGACTTCACGATCCTCACCACCGATAACCCGAAGGACGAGCCCCCGGCTCGGATCATCGACGAGATCGAGGCCGGGATCAAAAACACCAACGGGAGGTACACCCGGATCGTCGACCGCAGGGACGCGATCCGGCGGGCGATCGAGATCTCCGGAGCGGGAGACGTCGTCCTCCTGGCCGGGAAGGGGCACGAGCCGTATCAGATCGTCGGCCACAAGTTCGTCCCCTACAGCGATGCCGGTTTTCTCCGGGACGAGGGGTTGGCTGAGTAGCCTCTCTGCTTGCGCCGATAGCGGAGATCGGGGATAATTTGTTTGTCGGTCCCGTCGTCTAGTGGCCTAGGATATCGGGCTCTCATCCCGGCGACAGGGGTTCGAATCCCCTCGGGACCAAAGAAACGCCGAGGCGCGGGCCTCGGTTTTTTCTTCGTTTGTCTACACGGGTAGATCGAGCTAAAATAGAAAAGGTGAATAAAGATGAAGCGGCTACCTGATCTGCTGACCGCCTCGCGCGGGATCATCGCTGTCATCGTCGCGCTCCTCGGCCTCGTCGGCCCGGACGCGCTGGAGTGGGTGATCCTGCTCATCATCATCGGCTGGACGACCGACATCATGGACGGTCGCCTCGCCCGCAAGTACCAAAAAGAAGCGACCTGGATCGGAGACCGGGAGTTTGCGTTCGACATGGTCATGGTCCTCGGCGGGTTGTGCTACCTCGTCCTCGCGGGGTTCATCCCGCTGGCCCCGGCCGCCGCCTACGTCGGGGTGGCGACCCTGTTCATCGCCTACTTCCGCTCCAAGATGGTCACGATGTCGTTCGCCTTCCCGGTCGTCGCCCTCCCGCTCATCGTCGCCTACTTCAACGCCCCGCGCGCGGCGTGGATCTTCATCGCATGGATCGTCCTCGCCCTCCTCTACGACTGGAAGCGGTTCAAAGGGGTGGTCCACGAGTTCATCGAGAACGCCAAGGCGCTGTCACACCGCTAGATCAGCCTGCCGGAACTGCGGTTGAGGTGGGCATAGGCGCGGTCGGTGGCGACCCGCCCCTGCGGGGTGCGCTTGATGAACCCCTCCTGGAGGAGGTACGGCTCGACGAGGTCGGTGAGCGTGTCTTTCTCCTCGGACAACGCGGCGGCGAGGGTCTCCAGCCCGACCGGCCCGCCGTTGAACTTGTCGATGATGGCGATCAGGACGGCACGGTCGAGCTTATCCAGGCCGGCGTCGTCGATCTCGAGCATGGCGAGAGCAGCCTGCGCCGTCTCCCGGTCGATCTTCCCGTTTCCCCGCACCTGGGCGTAGTCGCGCGCCCGCCGCAGGAGGCGTCCGGCGATCCGCGGGGTACCGCGGGCCCGTGCCGCGAGCTCGCGCGCGCCGCCCTCGGTCACCTCAACCCCGAGGAGCCTCCCCCCGCGGACGATGATCGCCCGCAGCTCCTCCACCGAGTAGAAGTTCAACCGGAACGAGACCTCGAACCGATCGCGCAGCGGGGCGGAGATCAACCCGGCACGGGTCGTCGCCCCGATCAGGGTGAACGGCGGGAGGTCGATCCGCAACGACTGGGCATTCGGCCCTTCTCCGAGGATGATATCGATCTTGTAGTCCTCCATCGCGGGATAGAGGATCTCCTCCACCGGCCGGCGCAGGCGATGGATCTCATCGATGAAGAAGATGTCGCGCGGTCGCAGGTTGGTGAGGATCGCCGCCAGATCTCCCGCCTTCTCGATCGCTGGCCCGAGCTGATCCTGATTCCTACCCCCATCTCTGTCGCGATGATCTGGGCGAGGGTCGTCTTCCCCAGCCCGGGTGGACTGTGTAGAAGAACGTGGTCGAGCGGCTCATCCCGCTGCTGCGCCGCTTTGATGTAGATGCGCAACTTCTCCTTCACCGCGTCCTGACCGATGAACTCGTCCAGGGTGCGCGGGCGCAGGGTCTTCAGCGTCAGCTCGTCCTCGGCGGTATCAGGCTGAACGATCCGTTCGGTTCTCATCTTGTGGCCATTTTACCGGAGATCCCACCGCCCGATCAATCTTTGTCACCATTGATCCGCTGCATAATCTCGCGCTTGATGGCAGAAAACATCTTCAATGCCCGAGATAGAACTCCGCCAGGGCAGTACCGCCTGTCAGGTAGAACTTATTGGAATCAGGCAACTCGGCAAATGTCTTCAGAGCGAGCTTTTGAGCGTCGGATAGGATCCCTTTATTCTGCGGTTGCCGTGTCTTCATCACGGAAGTAGCCCTCCCACAGCCGACGGATGAGGGGCGGGAGGTTGAGATCGGGGAGGAGACGCCTGATCTCGTCCCAATCAAGGGCAGCGATGTCCTCGGCCCTGCCGTGCGTGAGGACCTGGCTTATCCACCACCGCCGCTGCCACGGATCGGAGAGGTCGATCTCCCGCTTCGACCAGACGATTCTGTTTTTAGCCTCTTTCATACCGCCTCCGACTGCAGGATAGCTTAAACATCGCGGTCGCACAACTGATTCGCGTCGTAAGCCATCCCGATGGGAGTGACGGATGCTACGAAATCTTCTGTCACGCTTTGGGCACCGGTCGGTCTTGAAAGGTCCACGGTTAGAACCCCTCGTGCTCGGTGCGGGCGATGATCTCGTCCTGGAGGGCCTTGCTCAGATCGCAGAAGTAGTCGGAGTAGCCAGCAACGCGCACGATCAGGTCGCGATAGCTATCCGGATCCCGCTGCGCCGCGCGGAGGGTCTCGGCATCGACCACGTTGTACTGCACATGGTGACCGTCGAGGGCGAAGTAGCCGCGGACGAGCTGGACGAACTTCTTCAATCCGTCGGTATCAGCGAGGAGCCGTGGGGTCAACTTCTGGTTCAGCAGGGTCCCGCCGGTGCGGAGGTGGTCCAGCTTCGCCGCCGAGAGCAGGGCCGCGGTCGGGCCGTGCCGGTCCGCCCCTTGCACCGGTGAGATCCCCTCGGACAGCGGCCTTCCAGCGCGGCGGCCGTCCGGGGTCGCCCCGGTCACCGCTCCGAAGTAGACGTGGACCGTGGTCGGGAGGAGGTTGATCCGGTACTCGCCTCCCTTGGTGTTCGGCCTCCCATCGATCGCGGAAAAGTACGCCTCGAACACGGCTTGCATTACCTCATCGGCGTAGTCATCGTCGTTCCCGTACTTCGGGGTCTTGTTCACCAGGAGCTGGCATAGAGGCTCCGCCCCGACGAAGTCGGAAGAAAGCGCGGTGAGGAACTCGTCCATCATCACGTCCCGTCGGTCAAACACGTGATACTTGAGTGCAGTCAGGGAGTCGGTTATCGTCCCCAGCCCCACCCCCTGGATGTAGGTCGAGTTGTAGCGCGCCCCATCGGCATGGTAGTCGCGCCCACGGTCGATGCAGTCATCGATCAGGATCGACAGGAACGGAGCGGGCATGTACTCGGCGTACAGCCGCTCGATCACGTTGTTCCCCCTGATCTTGACGTCGATGAAGTGGTTGAGCTGGCGCTCGTAAGCGGCGAACAGCTCGTCGAACGACGCGAACCCACGTGGGTCGCCGGTTGCGATCCCGATCCGCTTCCCGGTGCGCGGGTCGACTCCGTTGTTCAGGGTGATCTCGAGCACCTTCGGCATGTTGAAATAGCCGGTGAGGATGTAGGACTCCTTCCCGTACGCCCCGGTCTCCACGCACCCGCTTGCCCCGCCGCACCGGGCGTCGACGATCGATTTTCCCTGGCGGACGAGCTCCTGCACGATCGCATCGGCGTTGAACAGCGACGGCTGGCCGAACCCGGTGGCGATGATCTCCGCCGCCCGCTGCAGGAACCGGTCCGGGTTCTTCTTGGACACCTGAATCCGTGCGTTCGGCTGGATCAGCCGCATCTCCTCGACCACATCGAGGATCAAATAGCTCAGCTCGTTCACCGCGTCCCGACCGTCCGGGGTCAGTCCGCCGGGATCGACGGTGACGAAGTCGGTGTAGGTGGCGCTCTCCTCCGCCGTCACTCCGACCTTGGGCGGGGCCGGCTGATTGTGGAACTTGATCCACAGGCACTGGAGGAGCTCCTCGGCCTGGGCACGGGTGAGAGTCCCGTCCCGCAGCCACCGTTCGTAGCACGGCCACAGAAGCTGCTCGCGCCCCCCCGGGCTGACCGCATCCCCGGTGTTCAGCTCGAGCGTCACCCCGAGGTGGACGAACCAGTAGTACTGGATCGCCTCCCAGAAATCGCGCGGGGCATGCGCCGGAACACGGTCGCACACCGCGGCGATCCGAAGGAGTTCCTGTCTGCGGGCGGGATCAGGCGTGCTCTCGGCCAGGGCGCGCGCCTTCTCGGCGTGACGGCGGGCGTAGGCGATCAGCGCGTCGGCGGCGATCCCCATCGCGACAAGCTCCTCGTACTTGTCGTAGGCGCGGGGATCGTTGAAGTAGTCGAGCGCTTCGATCCGGGCGGAGATCCTGCGTTTGAAGTCGAGCATCCCCTGGTGATAGATCTTGTCGTCGAGCACGGTGTGGCCCGGGGCGCGCTGCTCCATGAACTCGGTGAACACCCCGGCGGAGAACGCGGCGTGCCACTCCGGGGTCATCGCAGCGAACAGCCGTTCCCGCATCGACCGTCCTTGCCAGAACGGGATGATCTCCTCGGCGTACAGGCGCCGCGTCTCGTCCGACACCCGAAACGATACCTTGTCGCGCGAGTCGAGGACCTCCAGGTCCGCAAGTGAGTGGCAGCAGAGCTCGGGGTAGGTGGGGACGTGCCTCGGCCGCGGCCCCTTCTCCCCCACGATCAGCTCCCCGTCGCCGATCCAGACCTCCTTGTTCGCAAGGAGGTGGGCGAACGCCAGGGCGCGGGTCACCGGTGCGGAACGGCTCCCGCGATCGTTCCGGTAGAATTCCGTGATCAGCCGCGCCCGCTCGGGTGAAATCACAGGTTCCGCCGCCAGGCTCTCCTCCCGCAGCCGCTTAACCCGGGGCGACATCCCCATACCGCTCACCTCCGATCATCACCTGGAGTTTATACCGCAAGAAGATCTCCGCAAGTCCTTCCATCCGGGCCTGGGGAGGGACCGGCGTATCCACGAGTTGGTATTTCAGCCCGAGCCGGGCGTATTTGTCGCTCCCGGCGCGGTGGTAAGGGAGGAGGTCTATCGGGTAGGGGGTGGGAAGCGCGGCGACGAACCTTGCGATCCCGTCCATGTTCTCCTCGGAATCGGTGATCCCCGGGATCACCGGGACGCGGACGATCACCCTTGCCCCGCGCGACGCGAGGAGACGAAGGTTCTCCAGGATCGGGCCGTTCGGGACCCCGGTGTAGCGGCGATGCAGATCATCGTCGATCAATTTCAGGTCGTAGAGGAAGAGCCCGGCGTATCCTGCGACCGCCTCGACCACATCGGCGGGGGCGTAGCCCGAGGTATCGATCACCGTCGCGAGGCCATTGACGCGGCAGGCGCGGAGGAGCTCGATGAGGAACTCGGGCTGGGCGAGCGGCTCGCCCCCGGAGAAGGTGACGCCGCCGCCGGACCCATCGAAGAACGTCCGGTCGCGCTCGATCTCGGCGACGAGCCATTCAACCGTAACCTCCCGCCCGACCGTCTCCAGCGCGTCGCTCGGACAGGCATCGACGCAGCGGCCACAGGAATCGCACCTTTCCCGGTCGAGCGCGATCACCCCGGTGGGAAGCGAAAGCGCCCCATGGGGGCATGCGGGAAGGCAGCTTCCGCAGCCGATGCAGCGAGCCGGACGGACGAACATCTCCGGTGTGAACTTTTTCCCCTCGGGATTGTGACACCACGGACAGGCGAGCGGACACCCCTTGAAGAAAACGGTCGTGCGGATCCCGGGCCCGTCGTGCACCGCGAACCGCTTGATGTCGAATATCATCCCCGTGGCCAACCCGCATCCCCTTACCCCAAGTTTAGCGGGATGATATCGCCATCATCCGCGGTCAACAACGGAATGCGCTTCCGAGGAGACATTCAAACAAGCGACCTCGTCGTCTGAGACTGGGCAGGGACGGGAGCTTATCCCTCCTGGTGAAGAAGGGAGAGAACTTAACGCGGCACTTCAGCGTGCAGTACGAGCAACGCAACTACGTCATCATCGCCTTTTCGTATTCATCCAACAGGGAATCGATGAGTTCGTGGACCGAGGTGATCTTCTCCACCCGGTAGGCGTTAGCGCCGGCAAAGGCGAATCCATCGCTCAGCTTTCCTTTCTTGGCGTTGGTCAATGCGCGCGCGATGCAGTAGGGAGATGTCCGGTAGTCGCATGTCTTGAGGCACTTCCACGGACACTCAAACGGCTTCTTGATCCCCCGCGCTACATCATCGAGAAAATCATTGCGTATCGCTCTTCCCGGGAGCCCGACCGGGCTGTCGATTATCACCAAATCATCCTTTCTGCATTTAAGATACATCTCTTTAAACGCGGGAGAGGCATCGCATTCGTAGGTGGCGACGAACCTGGTCGCCATCTGCACCCCTTGTGCGCCTAAGCGCATGAACCTGGCGATGTCCGCTCCGGTGAATATGCCTCCTGCAGCGATAACCGGGATCTCCTTGCCGAACTGCTGCGCGAACGGCTCTATCGTTTCGATGACCGCAGGTACGAGTTTCTCCAGCGCATAGTTGGGGTCGTCGATCTCCTCCTTCTTGAATCCGAGATGCCCCCCAGCCAGCGGCCCCTCCACGACCACTGCATCGGGGACATGTTGATACCGTTTTGCCCAATGCTGGAATATGATCCTTGCCGCTCGTCCAGAAGACACAATCGGAACGATCTTTGTGCGAGCCTGCTGCAGCCTCTCCAGTGACAGCGTCTTGGGAAGCTTGAGCAAAAGCCCCGCTCCGAGGAAGAGGAGGTCCGCTCCTTCGTCCACGGCCACCTTTACGAGATCATCGTAATCGGAGAGGGCGAGCATGATGTTCACCCCGATGACCCCGTCAGACAAGTCTCTTGCTCTCCGCAACTCCTTACTCAGAGCCCTCTTGTTGGCCTCGCGGTAATTC
>JAGGSO010000014.1 GCA_021159055.1 Candidatus Bipolaricaulota bacterium
GTTCTATACCAATCAACGAAATACTCCTGTTTATCACAATACTCTCATTATAATTCCTAGGATAAACATATATGGTGAAACCATCCTCTGCATAATTTATTGCATTCTGTATGGTTGTATAATTATTTTCTCCACTTCCTCCAACATATAAAATATTGCCATTGGTGCTATTTGTCAAAGCAATGTTGTTTCCATTTATTGATACAAACGGAATGAAGAGAAGGAATGCAATTGCAAGCGTTATTATTTTATTCATGGTTTTATATCACCTCTGTACTTAAATTTGTTTTGTGTTTTGAAGTATTTTGTGTTTTGAGGTATGTCTTTACCCTGCTTTTTGCCTCACCAATACAGTAATGCTTTGTTTTTTTTATTGTTAACGGTTGACAAAATTGTGCTGAAAGAACAATACCGGCCCGCATTGGTTTACCCCATTGCATCGCACAGACCCCAAACATGCTTTATACATCCAAAAATCATTTCTATTGAGCCGGTTAATTGAGAGGGGAGAGATAGTAGACCGCTTGTATATATGTGCCCTATCTGCTCATCAACTTTTTGTTTATTTCGGCAACTGCAATTGCAGCCTCCCTTGCATCTCTCGCCCTGTACACCACTCTGCCTTTGACCTCAAATTTTTTCCCGCATCTCGTGCATGTTGTCGCCTTCTGCCCTAGCCTGATTGCCCTTGCCATTTTGCATTTCGGGCATACAACGACTCCATACTCTTCCATCTGCGTCGATAATCATGGAGCAATATTTAAAGTGATGGAGCAATATTCAATAAATGAAAAAGAAAGAGCTTGAAATCGCCCTTCAAAAAATTTCTTCTATCGAGAACCCTTCTCCTTCCCTTGAGCAGTACCACACGCCTGCAGACATAGCCGCAGATATCATTTTCAATGCATATGATGACATATACGGAAAGGAGGTTATCGACCTCGGATGCGGCACAGGCATATTTTCGATAGGGGCCGCCCTCATGGGGGCGAAAAAAGTTGTTGGCATGGATATTGATAGCCGTGCCATAGAAACCGCCAGGGAGGAGGCAAAAAAGTTCGGGCTTGAAAACGTATCGTTTATGGTGAAAGATGTCAGAGATGTGGCGGTTGAAGGAGATGCTGTCATAATGAACCCTCCATTCGGCTCTCAACTTGGCAACAGAAATGCAGACCGAATTTTTTTGGAAAAAGGGATGGAAATTGCGCCTGTTGTGTACTCTCTTCATTTGAAAAGCACTCTACCCTTCATAAAAATTCTTGTAGATTCTCTCGGAGGGGAAATAACATATTCAAAGGATTATGCCTTTCCGATAAAAAGGCTCTTCCCATTTCACAAAAAGAAGGTTGAGGTATATGAAGTAATCCTCCTCAGAACAACAGCACGGCAAATATGAATGAGATGAGAGCCGAGATGGAAATTGAAAGAAGATTGACATCACTGTTTGTGAGTACGGCATCAGACGGAAGCTGCTCTTCCCTTGACTTCACCCCTCCCTGAAGGGTCGCCCCCAGAACAGAATCAATCTGGCAGCCCACAAATCCCATTATTATTGAAAAAACAACCCATTTGGGCTCCATGCCGACCAAAATGAAGGCTGAAATCGAGATAATGGCTGCTCCCAAAACAGATGCTGCCTCTCCCAGCCATGACACGCCGCCGTTTGTGCCCACTTCGGTTTTTTTAAGATTGGTTATGAGGTATACTTTGTCGGAAATGACGCCTATCTCTGAAGCAAACGTGTCCGAAGTTGCAACCGCTATGGCCACGGTGAACGGAACAATCATTTTTTCGGGAGAGAATTTCAGGGCAAAAAGAGCAACAGCAGCAGGAACAATTCCATTGGCTATCACATTGCTTGCCTTCCTCATTCCGTTTCCCCGCTCGTGCAACCCCTTCCTTTCCTTATATCCGTAGCGGAATTTTGTCGCCAGAACCCCGAATACGAGGAAAATGAGCAGGAGGACAAACCACTCTATGCCTGTGGAAAATAATATTATTATGCCGATAAATGCTGCAGCAAGCGTGCCCTTAAAGTCCAGTATTTTGTATTTTAAGGAAATTAAAGCAAATACAAGGCATATGAGTATGTTTATTACTGCAGTTATATAATCCATGATTACCTCTTATCCTTTCACCACCCCTAAAGGCACCATGCGCGCCACCTTGAGCGATATACCTGCGCCATGGGTCACAGCCACGACCTGGCCCACATCCTTATAGGCGTCAGGGCTCTCCTCGGCCATCACGCTCCAGCTTGCAGGATGCGCATATATGCCCTTCCTTTCAAGATTCCTGCCTATCTCCTCGCCTCTCCACCTTTTTTTGGCAGCCGTTCTTGACATCACCCTGCCTGCACCGTGGCATGTCGAGCCGAATGTTTCTTCTGATTGCTCCGTGCCTTTCAGCAGGTAGCTCTCCGTACCCATGTCCCCCGGAATTATGACTGGCTGACCGATATTCCTGTACTTCAACGGCACCTCCTTCCTTCCCGGGCCGAAGGCTCTTGTTGCACCCTTGCGGTGAACGTAAACCTTCATTTTCCTTCCGTCAATCTCATGCTCTTCTAACTTTGCCACGTTATGGCATACGTCATATACGATTTCCATGCCCATGTCCTCCGCACTTTCTCCGAGAACATTTTCAAAAGACTGACGCACCCAATGAACTATCATCTGCCGGTTGCACCAGGCGAAGTTTGCAGCACCTGCCATTGCTTTGAGATATGACTGCCCTTCCTCGCTGTGGATCGGGGCGCATGCAAGCTGTCTGTCCGGCAGCCTTATCCCGTACTTCCTGACTGCATTTTCCAGAACTCTGAGATGGTCAGTGCAAACCTGATGGCCGAAGCCGCGGGAGCCGGTATGAATGAGAACAACAACCTGGTCTTTTTCAACGCCATATGCTTTTGCTGCTTCCCCGTCAAATATATCTGCCACCCTCTGTATTTCAAGAAAATGATTGCCAGCCCCGAGCGAGCCGACCTGCGATTTGCCCCTCTCCTTGGCTTTTTCTGAAATTGTGGATAAATCCGTTTCCATATGCCCGTTTTCTTCCAGCACCTCAAGGTCTTTTTCCCATCCGTAGCCTTTCTCGACAGCCCATTTTGCTCCCATCTCAATAACGCTGTCAAGCTCATTTCTGTTCAACCTAACCTTAGCCTTGCTTCCAACCCCCGAAGGCACGTTTTTGAACATCTCGTCAACCAGAGCCTTTATTTTTTTGCTATCGATATCCTCCATATGCAAATTTGTCCTGACAAGGCGGACTCCGCAATTTATATCAAAGCCCACGCCGCCAGGCGATATGACACCGTCATCTGCAGAGGTAGCAGCCACCCCTCCTATAGGAAAGCCATATCCCCAGTGTATCTCCGGCATGGCCATCGATTTTCCGACAATGCCCGGTAGCGTGGCAACATTTGCAACCTGCTCGGGAGCATCATCTCTCCTTATTGAATCTATCATCTCATCACTGGCGTATATTATGCCAGATGTGCGCATGTTCAGATTCCCGCTCTTTCCTTTATATGTATGAGGTATCTCATACCTGTATTCGCCCACTTTCTCCAAAGGTCCTTCCCACATATTTTTCCTCTTTTTATTTACTACGAGCCAACCACCTTATATATCAAATAGCACTCTTATATGAAAACCTTTTTTATTTCTTTTGATTTGGAGCATGTGGTATGTGACCGCTTTTATTTCAACCCCATACCCGTGCTTTTCCCTGTCATACTTTTCTCCCCATGCTTCTCCTACAAGCTCATCGTTTATTTTCACTTTAAACTCCCCGAATACAAGCCCTTCAACGTCATTTATGTAAAGAAGTTCGGACAGCCAGTCCACCACAAGCTGTTCCATGTCCGAGTCTACGGGAAGGCGTATCGTTCTTTTTTCTTTCGAATCTATTTTGCTTCCGTTTGTGATTATCGAAAACATTCCTTTTGCGACTTCCTCAAATGCCTCCTCCAATGTTGAGCCGTATGCTTCCACGCCTATATCTGCCGTATGCTCGAACAACTGAAAGGACATCGCATTTTAAGCAGCAGTGCTATTAAAAAGTTTGTTTTATATATTGCAGCAATTTAAGCAATATAATCTGCTCAGGCTCAGGGAAATGGGAAATAAGCATCTGGACGAATTTAATGGCTGGAGGATTAATGCCGGTTATCGGCGTCGCAAGATTTACTTTTATGATTTCAAAATCGCTGCTATTTTCTTTATTAACAATTTTTATCTCTCCGCTGAATTCCTGGTTTTCCTCATCTGGTGCAACCACGGAAACTTGAACATTGGCTGCGCTCCCTGCTGGCAGATACCTGCCGCTTGAAGGCGAAAAACTCCATGTTCCCCAGTCAGGATGGCTGACTATCTCCCAGTCAAGCCGGGATAACGGCTCTCCATCATTTTCGATTGCAAAGGAGGTGGTTACGGTGCTGCCCGGCCTTACATTGGCCCAGCTTATGCTGCCGTCACATTTCAAATCCGGCTCTGCGAGCACAAGCCCTTTTATGCAGAAGTTTGCGGAATTATCCAAAAAATACAGATCCTTCCATGTCGAATTTTCCAGATAATAACTCTCACCCGGATTCGAGGAGGAATTTACGACAACATTCCCCATATAACACTTTGAGAACGGGTTATCTTCCAGAAGCACGGGAACTTCAGATGTGCGGTCATAGGGCTGCCCTCCTGCCGAAAGCTTCAGATATATGTAAAAATCGTCTCCTGCCCTGAGGCGGACAGGGGCAGAAAGGTCTATGGTATGAAAACCCTCGTGAGCGATAACGCCCGATTCTGTTGATAGCTCATCCTCCAGTTCTCCCCATTCAAATCTGTCGTAAATTGTAACGGTGTAAGCAACGTTGTCGGCAGCGGTGAAAAAGCTCACCGCGCTCAGCAGCCCGTTTTCGTTCGCAACAAATCTGTTGAACGCCTCGCTGCAATTTGTCAACGTATCGCGCCATCCATGGTAGTCATGGTAGTAAATGTGCTTATACTTCAATGGCTCAACGTCCTGGAAAGACACGGCGCCCATTTCCGGATGCTTGCCGCACCATTTGTCATAATAAGAAATCCAGAAGTAGCCGTCTTCGCCCCAATCGCTTCCCCAGCTGTTCTTGCACAGCCATGCTCCGGGATGGGGTGCCTGCGTTTGCTTATTATCATCCCAGCCCACAATTGCGACAGCATGGTTTGGCTCCATATCGCTGGTCGGAGGCTGGTAGTGGACAAAATTGCTTATGAAAGAGCTACTGTAACACATGCATGTCCCCATGACGCCGTTTTTCATAATCTCCTCCTTTATGGTGTCAATATTGCTCAGATCATCGCCTGCAGTGTACCATTCAATGTTCCTGGGATAGTAGTAATGGTAACTCGAGCTGTGTCTCACAGGCGGCGCGTCATATGACTGCCCGTCTATGTCCCTAACCGCCCCCTCGCCTCTGGAAAGATAGGCAGATGCTACCCTGTAATCTCCTCCCTGATGAACTGTAAGGCCACTTCCGCCAGGATCGTCATCATTGTTGAATGAGTTGAAACCATTCCACCAGTCAAGGTGGTATTCCGCCAGATTCGGCTCGCCCTCCTCGCCTGCCGCCGCCCAGTTGCCCGTCATGAGTAAGTTGCCTTCTATTGCTGCCATTGTTCCGTGAGTCCAGCATGTGCCTCCCTGCTGACTTCTCACAGATGTAACATAATTAACGCCGTCAACATCTCTCAAATCAAAAGATGAAGGAGGGTTGAGAGGAGAGCTGGCAGGTGAAAAAATTGCCTGACTGCTGGAATACAATGGCATAAAAAACATTGCAACAACAATTGCAACAACAATAAACTTTATTCCCTTACCCTGAAATAGCTCCATAGGATTATATCTGAAATATCTATAAAAAATGTTGGTATTACTTCTCCTTCCAGCTTGTGACCGCCACGCCGATTGCAAAAACAACGGCTGCAAATATGAAAATTACAAGGCTGTTCATGAG
>JAGGSO010000015.1 GCA_021159055.1 Candidatus Bipolaricaulota bacterium
GGAAGAAGTCCTCATCTTTCAACCCCACAAAGGCGATATCGATATCGGAATCTTTGAAAAACCGATGAGGTTTGGCCAACGAGCCGAAGATATAAGCCTCCTGGAAGGGAACCTGGCGGGCTAGCTTTTCGAGGGCCTGAAAGGCAGCCCCGAGCCGCTCCCGCCGTTGCTGTTCTTGCCTTTCCCTCTCCTTAGCGATGGCTTGATCGAGCAGCCAGGTAGAAAAGCGAGGCATCATCACCTCCTGCTACAAGGTAGCACGGTGGCCAACCCTTTGCAAGACCAGCTTGCTGCCTTGTCTTTCAACTTCGTAGGCGTAAGGGCGAAGGCTCAGGCCCGTTGGCCTTCCAGCACCTCCCGCGCACCCTCTCCGTCTCGCGGAGCATGCGGTCGAGGGTGAACTCCCGCGGGGCCTTCTTGCGGCCGGCTTGGTAAGGTGGGAGATACCACACTTGATGTCAAAAATCGAGGCTTGCCCCCAAATGCTCCCGCTTGTGCACCATGGACCATCCCCCTATAATTATTACGGTAAACGGAACCGGTATACGGAGGTAAATATGGCCACGCTGACGGAACGGCTTGAGTTGCGACTTCCCCCGGAGCTCATGCGGTTGCTCCGGCAGGAGGCCCAACGACAGGGGGTTTCGGTGGCGCAACTCGTGCGGGAGGCCATCGAATCCTCACTTATAGGAGACCGGCAGGCCCGGATTCAGGCGGCTGAGGAGTTGTTCCAGGTAGAAGCTCCCGTCTCCGAATGGCCGAAAATGAAGAAAGAGATAGAGGAAGCTCACCTCGGGCTCAATAAGTCATGAAGCCGGTCTTCATCGACACGAACATTCCCATGTATGCGGCTGGGACTTCACATCCCCTCCGGGAGCCCTCACGGCGGGTGATCCGTGCCGTAGCCGCTGGGGAACTTGAGGCCGTGACCGACGCGGAGGTGCTCCAGGAAATCCTCTATCGGTATTTGCATATCGGCGAGAGGGAGAAAGGCTTCAAGGTGTTTGACCGTTTCCGTCGCATCATGCTGGGCCATATCTTCCCCATAGAGGGCGTGGATGTACAACGAGCACGCGAGTTGGCCGAAGGGTACCCCTCTTTGAGCCCGCGGGACCTGATTCACCTAGCGGTGATGTTGCGCTACGGTGTCCACGAAATTATCACAGCGGATAAAGGATTTGATAAGGTAAAGGAAGTGCGCCGAATCGACCCGGCCACATTCCCATAGATGCTCTGGCGAGATGGTTTGGAATTAGATATTCTCCCGCAATTTGCACACCCGCTCGGTCTCCCGGAGCATGCAGTCGAGGATGACTTGCGCGGGACCTTTTCGCGGCTGGCTTGGTAGGTTGTGGCATACCGCGCTAAATGTCAAAAGTCAAAACCAGACTCCGGATACTCTGCCATCTTACTTAAGCCTCTCGAATTCATCGACTGTGAGATCGACCTGGCGCAGGATGTTCTTTAAAGTCCTTCGCTTCAATTCTTTATGATCGGGAATGGATATGGTCATCTTTGGAGGTTTCTCCCGGCGCAACACCATATGACTTCCTGATTGCCGCACGAACACAAAACCGATCTTCTCTAACCTCTTGACGACCTCCCTTCCCGAGACAACCGGCAGCTTGCTCATCTCACACGGATACCTCAACGGTGTCGATGATCACATCACTTGGTGGGATCTCATCACCGAACTGCTTGGAGACCTCGATCCACCCTTTGATCGCTTCCTTGATATTCTTCAGCGCTTCTTCATAGGTATCCCCTTCACTGATGCAGCCTGGAAGGGAAGGGACATAGACGGTGTAGCCGCCCTCCTCAGCCGGCTCGAATACGACTTTGTAAGTCAATACCCTGCTCATTGCAACACCTCCTCATGCATCGTGATCTCATAAAAGACCTCCGTTTGATACCCCGCAGCGAACTACGGGGGAAAACGGAGATTTGCCGCAGGCGGATCGATCCGGGGTTTTGGACCGTCGGGCATAAAGCCCGACGAAATGGACGATTCTGTAGCGTCGCAGTTTATCTGCGACGAAAGAATAACCACCTTTGTAGCGTCGCAACCTGTGTGCGACGTCATCGTCGGGAACAAGCCCCGCCACTACGAAAAATTGCGGAGTTCGTCCCGTCGCAACCTGAAACGGGTCGGCGGGTACAGGACCCGCCGCTACGGCAGGTCGAATATCCCGTCCCATCGCACCTTGTGTGCGACGATGTCTTCCGATACCCATATGACGGCGAGGCAATGCATCAAACTCCAACATGAGGATCACTCCACGTTTAGACCTCTAATGCCCCGCAGCTTGCTGCGGGGTTCTTTACTTCTTGCAAGCGGTTTTCATTCACCTCCCTGTTCAATGGAGTCTAAGAAACGTTTGAATCTATCAACTTGTTCCTTGAAGTTAGTAAAGATCTTGCCCAGGTTTTCCACCAACGGCTGACATCTTCCCCATTTGAGCTCGAACCCATATACATTGCGAAAAAGATGACGAAAACGGAGATATTCTTCTAGATCGATTTCGAGCTGCTCATCAATTACTCGGGGACGAATCCCTTCCACTGGCACCGCCATTCGTTGGAGCAATTGAATGTGCCAATTCTCTCCTGTTGGTAGATCCTGGTCTATTCTGGTCGCGATTCGGCGAAATATCTTCTCAACCCCCGTATAGAAATCATGGAGAACGCTTCCAGCCGCACGAACTTTGACCGCTGATCCCTCAGGAGTTCCACCCAAGATTTCATCCATTTCGCGGGTAAGCCGCTCTAGATTACGCACTTCCCGGTCTATGTCCGCCTTTAGGGCGGCAAACCTATCCACTCAGGGACACCCCCTCCTTAAGAACCCGCTCACGAAGTTCAGGATCAGCATCTTCAAATGGGATTAGATCCAATTCTATGCCTGGTGGAAGTTGCCGCCAAAGCTCGGCCAATGCTTTGAAGTAAAGGTGGGGAGGTAACCCTTCCACTACAAGATCGATATCGGACTTCTCATGGAATGTCTTGGGATCTCTCAAAGAGCCGAAAAGGTAAACTTTAGTCACGCCATAGTTTTCGTAAAGGAGGCGCGCGCACCTCTGCGCAGCTGTAATGGCTCTTTGAAACCGCTTACGCCGATGCTCCTGTTCCGCTTTTAACCTTTCTCTCCACCCTATAGCATATTGGCGCGACATATCCCGCTCCTCCCGTGATAGCTAAATCCACTCCTCCCTTAAAATGACAGAGTGAGTATACAAATCTACAAACCAACCAGCAATCACAGAAATAAGCTGAGGAAGCTCTTCCAAGCCTCATGCACAGAGGAACCGACCAACGCAAGTGATCCCCGGGTTGTCCTTAGCCACATTGTAGCCCAACCCTTGGTTGACCGCTCCAACAACCATTGTACGGAACTTCCAGGTATTAAACGCCAGCAAGCGATCCCGTAAGGTCGCAAGCACCGTCTCTCGCTGTGCGGGAACGAGAGATGGATGGAGCTTTCAGTCTCCCGTTTGTGGATCATACTCGTGAACTTTCATCCTACACCCCACTGAACATCATAGTCAGTCCCAGGAGTTTAAACAAGGAGGCCCCATTTTATGCGGACGGGGAACTCCTTGCCGTCTCCCGGCCCATGCGGTCGAGGGTGAGCTCCCGCGAGGACCTTTTCGCGGCTGGCTGGCCAGCCAGCTAATGGACACCTCATGAATGATTCCGCCCGGCATGGCCCGGTGAAAGGGCTACCTTGCAATTGCCTTCTGAGATGATCAAAATGATAAAGGAGGAAAAGATGATGAATCTGGGTGGTATCACGAAGGATGAACTCAAGGAGGTGGTTCGGGAAGCCGTTGAGGAAGTATTGCTCGAGCTTTTCGGAGATCCAGACGAGGGGCTCGAGTTGCGTCCGGAGGTCCGGGAACGGCTCAAGCGCTCTTTGAGACGCATTCGGCAGGGTGAAACGAGCATATCGGTTGAGGAAGTAGCAAAACGGGTAGGGCTGATTTGGTAAGAGGTTATCAGGTTCGATTTCTTCCTGAAGCTGCCGATGAATTCGCTTCCCTTGACAAACCGATTGCTGAACGAGTTCTTAAGAAGCTGAAATGGCTTGCCGAAAATTTCGAAAACCTTAGCCCAATGCCCTTGTGTGGCGAGTTGAAAGGCCTCTTCAAGCTCCGTGTCGGAAGCTACAGGGTGCTCTATTCGTTTGATCGGGAAAAAAGAACCATCTATGTTCATCTTATAGGGCACCGACAGGAGATTTACAAACAGCCCTAAACGCTTACAGCAGTCACTTGCCAAGGATTATCCCTCGGTAGATCCTCTCGGTCTCCCGGAGCATGCGGTCGAGGGTGACTTGCGCGGGGGGGATTGCAGTTTGCCAAGCAGGTGGAACGGCAGTCACCCGGAATGCCAAAACTCAAGATGTGTAATAACACACTTATGCTAAATTAAGAACAATTTAACTGTTGTATCGCAAGACCTAACCCCCATGCGCGCTCCGGGAACCGTCTTGGCCTGTAATGCCTGTGATAAGGGCCCTCTTCATCTTTAGTCATCTCCTTCTTCATCGCCCAGCTTCAATCTCACCCATCTCATGAAATCCCTAAAGCCATCCATAATGTCACGCCCAAAACGAGAGGAGTCAACCACATTGTCCTGGGAACCGTTGTGAAAGTGATATGGATAGGTAGAAACATGTTTCCATTTAGTATTGGGAAAGTTATCATAACGATAGGAACGACCGGTAGCCTCATGTTCCCAATGGAAACCAAACCGACCCTCCAGCTTCCTAGACAACCAAACGTCGACAAATCCACCTTCGACAAGCACTATACGCATTTTGGTCCCCATCATCTCTGTGCTGTCCACAATGTCGGCGAACTCGACCTCGGCGATTCTTGCCAAATCTTCCGGGGTGGGCATCATAGTTTTTCTAAGTACTCCAGGAGTAAATCCCTTTCCGCTTCGAGATTATCAAACTTAAAATAGTCCTCGAAGGAATCTTGTTCATGGAATCTTCCTTGCTGGATCGCCCTGTCGAACTCTTGAACATCACTTACTCCGTATCGCTTGGCCAAGAGGAAGAGCTCTGCCTCGATGAGCTTAAGTCTGTGGCGCAGGAATGTTCCGAGGCTCTCCCTTATCAGCTCGTCCGGCTTCATATGGAGATCTTTCGCAAGCTTTTCCAATGTTGCCATATTCCACCTCCCAGCTTCGCTCCCCAATCCAAGTATAGCTAGTTGACCAAAGGACGGCCAATCAAGCTCACCTTAGCGAGCCTAATAAGACTGTGTCCTCAGGTGGTAGACCTCGTCCAGTTTGATGTTGCAGATAAGATTGGAGAGCTGCGCCATATTGGAAAGGTCCCCGTAACGTAGAAAGAGCCGCGCATTATTCTCCATAGAGCTCCTCATCGATATTCTGGGAGAAAGGCTCTACATCTGCAATTCCGACGAGCTCCAAAATGGGGTCCTGTTGGGGGTCGAGGTCCTCAGGTGACTTCGTCGCAGCTCCATTTTCCTCCCTTGTTCGGAGATACTCCACAAAATCAAAAACCTCCCGAAGGCGATCTTTCGGAAGTTTCCCTATTTCCTCGATCAACCGCTCCTTTAGAGCCTTTGCAGTCATAATGATTCTCCTTTCCCATCCAGTATGGCACAATCCTCTTACCCCATTATGGCAACAGACGAGGGTCTAGGCAACTGCTCAGATGACAGGGGTGAACCGCCCCGGGGTTGCCGGAGAGTCCAATTGTTGAGAGGATAGGGACATGACAAAAACAGGCAGGTATTCTCCAGAGGTGCGACAGCGGGCAGTTCGGATGGTACTAGAACAGGAGCGTGAGTACAACTCCCAGTGGTCAGCGATCGTCTCGATTGCAGAGAAGATTGGCTGCACCGCGGAAACGCTACGGAAGTGGGTGCGTCAGACCGAGATCGACACGGGCCGGCGGGGAGGATTGACAAGCGATGCGCGAGCTCATATCAAGGAACTTGAGCGAGAGAACCGTGAGCTCCGTCGAGCGAACGAGATTCTTCGCAAGGCAGCGGCTTTTTTCGCCCAAGCGGAGCTCGACCGGAGACCGAAGCGATGACATCATTTATCGATGAGCATCGAGATAGTTACGGGGTCGAGCCGATCTGCGCGGTACTGCCGATCGCCCCGTCAACCTACTACGAACAGAAGGTACGCCAGGCTGACCCTTCTCGGTTGCCAGAGCGTGCTCGTCGCGACGCCGTCCTGTGCGAGGAGATCGAGCGGGTATGGCACGAGAGCCGCGGGGTGTATGGAGCGCGCAAGGTATGGCGGCAACTGCAACGGGAGAACATCAAAGTAGCCCGGTGCACGGTAGAGCGATTGATGCACGGGTTAGGTCTGGCAGGGGCCGTTCGGGGGCGGAAGCATCGAACCACGATCTCCGAGGAGGTGGCTGCGCGTCCAGCGGACCTGGTGCAACGGGACTTCACGGCTACTCGTCCGAACCAACTGTGGGTAGCAGATCTGACCTACGTAGCAACCTGGAGGGGCTTCGTGTACGTTGCATTCATCATCGATGTATTCTCACGGATGATTGTAGGCTGGCGGGTGAGGCAATCATTACGCAGCGATCTTGCTCTTGATGCACTGGAGCAAGCTCTCTATGCTCGTCCTGGCAGCGAGCATCTGGTGCACCACAGTGACCGTGGTGTTCAGTACCTATCCATACATTACACGGAGCGGTTAGCTGAAGCAGGTATTGAATCTTCAGTAGGCAGTGTTGGAGATGCATACGACAACGCGCTTGCGGAGACGATCATCGGGTTGTACAAGACGGAGGTGATCCACCACCTGGGGCCTTGGCGCGACGTTGACCACGTCGAGGTTGAAACCCTCAACTGGGTAGATTGGTTCAACAACCGACGGCTGCTTGAGCCAATCGGGAACATTCCACCGGCGGAGTTTGAGGAGGTATACTACGAGAAGCAGAAGACTTCGGCCATTGTGGCCGGACTCACGTAACACAGCCTCCGGAAAAGCCGGGGCGGTTCAGAGCTTCAAAATGGGGTCCTGTTGGGGATCGAGGTCCCCCGGCGACCTTGTCGCA
>JAGGSO010000016.1 GCA_021159055.1 Candidatus Bipolaricaulota bacterium
TTGCCCGCGTGCGTAAAGCGGGAAGCGACGGGCTTTTCTTGAAGACGAGTGTCCTTTCCCGCGATGAGCTCGATGAGGCGGCGGAACGGACGCTCGATGCCTTCGGCCGGGTCGATTTCCTGATCAACGGGGCCGGCGGGAATCATCCCAAGGCGACGACGAGCGCCGAGGTCCCGTTCTTCGACCTGCCCGAGGATGCGATCAAATTCACCTTCGACCTCAACTTCATGGGGACGTTCCTCGCCGCGCAGGCGTTCGGCAGGGTGATGGCCGAGCGAGGGGAGGGGGCGATCCTGAACATCGCCTCGATGAACGCGATCCGGCCGCTCACTCGCATTCCGGCCTATTCCGCGGCCAAGGCGGCGGTCGCCAACTTCACCCAGTGGCTGGCGGTGCACATGGCGCAGGAGTACTCGCCGCGGATCCGGGTGAACGCGATCGCCCCCGGGTTCTTCCTCACCGCGCAGAACCGGTTCTTGCTCCTGGATGAAAACGAGGAGTTGACCGCGCGCGGGAAGCAGATCCTCGATCACACCCCGATGGGGCGGTTCGGAAGGCCGGAGGACCTGATCGGGACGGTGAAATGGCTCCTGTCCGCGGATGCCGAGTTCGTGACCGGGATCATCGTCCCGATCGACGGCGGGTTCTCCGCGTATTCGGGGGTGTAGGATGAAGAACGTATTGATCGCGATGGGCGGCGGTCCGACTCCGGTGATCAACAACTCCCTGCGCGGGGTGATCGACGGCTGCCGCAGCTTCCCGGACAAGTTCGGAAGGGTGTTCGGAGCATGGCACGGGATCCTCGGTGTCCTGCGCGAGGAGCTGATCGACCTCTCGGCCCAGGATCCCGAGGAGATCGCGCACCTGCGCACTACCCCGGCGTCCGGGGCGATCGGGACCGCCCGCTACAAGCTGACCCACGCTGAGGACCTGACGCGGATCATCGAGGTGATCCGCGCCCACGACATCGGCTACTTCTTCCCGATCGGGGGGAACGACACCCAGGAGGTGGGATTCAAGGTGGCGGAGGCGGCGCGCGAGTCCGGGTACGACCTGCAAGTGATCGGGGTCCCGAAGACGATCGACAACGACCTCGGCGATCCGGAGATGAGATCGATCGACCACACCCCGGGCTACGGCTCGGTCGCCCGCTATTGGGCGTGGAGCGTGCAGTGCCTGGAGGAGGAGAACCGCGGTTCTGCCCCGGCCGATCCAGTGCTCATCGCTCAGGCGATGGGACGCCGGGTTGGGTTCGTCCCGGCGGCGGCGCGACTCGCCGATCCCGACCGGGAGACGCCCCTGCTGATCCTCCTCGCCGAGGCCGGGCTCACCCTCGGGGAGATAACCGACGCGGTCGCCGACACCGTCCGCCGCCATGGCCGGGCGCTCGTCGTCGCCTCCGAGGGATTGTCGCTGGGGGAGATCGGATCGCGGCGCGACTCGTTCGGGCACGCGGCGTTCTCCTCGTCCGCCACCACGGTGGCGCAGCTCCTGGTGAACCACTTAAACGAGGTCGGCCTGCCGGCGCGCGGCCTCGCCCGCGGACAGGTCCCGGGGACCGCCCAGCGCGACGCGATCCTCTACGCATCGCCGATCGACCTGGACGAGGCGTACGGCGTCGGAGCGACGGCGGCCGAGCTGGCCGCGGCCGGGAAAAGCGGGGTGATGGTGACGATCGTCCGCGCGTCGGGAACCGCGTACCGGGCGAGCTACGGAACGATCGAGCTGTCTGCGGTGGCGGGGAAGGATCGCCCGTTCCCCGCGGAGTGGATCGCTCCGTCCAAGCTCGACGTGACCGACGGGTTCGTCCGCTACGCTCGACCGCTCCTCGGCGACGATCCGGTGGCGGTACCGGTGGTCGCGGGCCGGCTCCGGTTCGCCCGGATCGAGCGGAAATTCGTCCCGAAGAAGTGCGCAGACTACGTCCCGGCGGCGTACCGGGAGTAGCGGCGGACTTTATGTCCGCCGGCGGAAATGGTGATGATCGTCGCAGACAAGCTGCGACGCTACACAAGAACGTGGCGACGGGGCCAGGCCTGAGGTTTCCGTCTTTTGTAGCGGCAGGGCCTGTCCCCGACGTCGAGGAACGTCGTACGAAGGTTGCGATGCCAGAGAAAGAGAGGGCAAATGGACTATCGTGAGCGACTGAACGAGTTTAAACCGAGCGCGGAACATCTTGTGTGCATCGATTCCGACGGCTGCGCGTTCGATACGATGGGGATCAAGCAGCGGGAGTGCTTCTGCCCGTGGATGATCGCCTACTTCGGGCTGCAGCCGGTGGCCCAAGCGGCACGGGAGTGCAAGGAGTTCGCCGATCTCTTCTCCAAGACGCGGGGGGCGAACCGCCACATCACGATCAAGCGGATCCTGACCGAGCTCCTTCCCTCCCACCCCCAGGTGCGGGAGCGCGGGTTCACCGTCCCCAGCTATCCCCACTACTTCGCATGGGTGGATGATCAGAACAGCCTCCTATCCAACGAGGGGCTGAAACAGGCGATCGCCACGGCGGAGAGCGACGCTGCGCGGAAGGAGCTGGAGCACGTCCTCGCCTGGTCGGAGCGGGTGAACTGGGCGGTGAAGGAGATCGTGCGGGGGATTCCGCCGTTTCCCTACGTGCGCGAGTCGCTGGAGCGGCTCGCCGGCAAGGCGGACATGATTGTCGTCTCCGCCACTCCGATCGAGGCGCTCGAGCGGGAGTGGGCCGAGCACGGGATCGCGCGTTACACCGCGCTCATCTGCGGTCAGGAGATGGGAACGAAGACCGAGCAGATCGCGGCGGTCGCCCCGCACTACCCCGCCGGACACGTGCTCATGATCGGGGACGCGCCGGGCGACATGCGGGCGGCCAAGGCGAACGGAGCGCTGTTCTTCCCGATCATTCCTGGCGAGGAGACCGCCGCGTGGAAGCTGTTCTACGATGAAGGGTTGGACCGGTTCCTCGCGGGGACCTACGCCGGGGAGTACGAGGATCGGTTGATCGAGCGGTTCGAGGCGGCGCTGCCGGTCGAGCCGCCGTGGGAGGTGAAAGATGAAGGCTGATTTCGGCGTTATCGGAATGGCGGTGATGGGGCAGAACCTGGCCCTGAACGTGGAGAGCCGCGGGTACACGGTCGCGGTGTACAACCGGACGAAGGCGCGCACCGAGGAGTTCGTGCGCGAGAAGGCGAACGGAAAGAGGATCGTTCCTACCTACTCATTGGAGGAGTTCGTGAATGCGCTGTCGACGCCGCGCAAGCTGATCCTGATGGTCAAGGCGGGCGCCCCGACCGACGCGGTTTTGGAACAGCTGTTTCCCCTCCTCTCTCCGGGGGATGTGGTGATCGACGGGGGAAACGCCCACTACGCCGACACCGAGCGGCGGATCGCCCAGGCACAGGAACGCGGCCTGCGCTACCTGGGAACCGGGATCTCCGGGGGCGAGGAGGGGGCGCTCCACGGTCCGGCGATCATGGCCGGGGGAGATCCTGAGGGATACAAGCTCGTGGAGGAGATCCTGACCAAGATCGCCGCCGTTGGCCCGGAGGGGCCGTGCTGTGCCTACTTCGGTCCGGGGTCGGCCGGGCACTACGTGAAGATGGTGCACAACGGGATCGAGTACGCGATCATGGAGACGATCGCCGAGGCGTACGACATCATGTCCCGTGGATTGGGGATGACCGCCGCGGAGATGGCGGACGTGTTCGGGGAGTGGAACCAGGGTGAGCTCTCCTCGTACCTGTTCGAGATCACGGAGAAGATCCTCCGCAAGGTCGATCCGGACACCGGAAAACCGCTCGTCGACGTGATCCTGGATACAGCCGCCCAGAAGGGGACGGGCAAGTGGTCGAGCCAGTCTGCGCTCGATCTCGGGACTCCGGCTCCGACGATCGCGATGGCGGTGTTCGCCCGCATCATCTCGGCGCTCAAGGACGAGCGAGTCAATGCGGCTCCGGTTCTGCCCGGGCCCGACCCGCGTTTGGGACTCGACCTCGACGATCTTCACTCTGCGGTGTATCTCACTGTCCTTTCCGCGTACGCGCAGGGGTTCCGCCAGCTGCGCGATGCGTCGCGCGAGCGCGGCTATAATCTTGATCTGTCTGCCGCGGCGCGGGTGTGGATGGCGGGATGCATCATCCGCGCTCAGGTCCTCACCACGATCGGAAAGGTGCTGCGGGAGGAGCCCGAGCTTCCGAACCTGTTCCTCGTCGAACCGTTCACCGCGGCGTGGAGTGACGGTCACGTCGGGATGCGCCAGGTAGTGAACGCCGCGCACGCCCACGGGATTCCGGTTCCGGCGATGGACTCCGCCCTCGATTTCCTTGACGGCTACCGCAGTCCGCGCCTGCCGGCGAACCTGATCCAGGCCCAGCGCGACTTCTTCGGCGCCCACACCTACAAGCGGATCGACCGGGAAGGGACGTTCCACACCCAGTGGGAGGAGGGATGATCCTCGACTATGCACCGGGCCGGCCGGTGACCGCGGCCGAGATCAGGGAGGTGCTCCCGGACGGGCTCGCCAAGGTGGATGTGGCGGGAAAGCGCGTTTTGGTCATCATCCCGGACAACACCCGCACCCTGCCGATGCCGGCCCTGTTCGAGACGATCGCCGGATCGCTCTCCCCCCGCGCCGCCGAGGTCACGTTCCTCATCGCTCTCGGTACCCATCCTCCGCTCACCGCGGACGAGCTTCTCCGCCACCTCGGGCCGCGGATGAGCGACTTCCCGAACGTGCGCGTCATCCAACACGAATGGGACAACCCGCGTGCCCTGACACAAGTCGGGACGATAACCCAAGAGGAGATGGAGGAGATCTCCCACGGCCTTCTGGTCGAGGAGGTGCCGATCACTATCAACCGGGCGGTGCTCGAGCACGATCTGGTGATCATCCTCGGCCCGGTCTTTCCGCACGAGGTGGTCGGGTTCTCCGGCGGTCACAAGTACTTCTTCCCTGGGGTATCCGGACCGGATATGGTCCATCAGTCGCACTGGCTCGGGGCGCTGATCACCAACCCCAAGGTGAACGGAAACAAGGAGACGCCGGTGCGGGCGATGATCGAGCGGGCGGCCGCGTTCGTCACCACCCCACAGGTCGGGATATCGCTCGTGATGCACGGCCACGACCTGATGGGGATGTTCATCGGGGAGGTGGAAGAGGCGTGGTCGCGGGCGGCCGATCTATCGGCTGAGCTCAACATCGTGTGGGTCGATCACCCGTTCCACACCGTGATCTCCATGGCCCCGCCGATGTACTGGGAGCTGTGGACGGCGGGCAAGTGCATGTACAAGCTCGAGCCGGTCGTCGCCGATGAGGGAAAGCTGATCATCTACGCCCCCAACCTGCGCGAGATCTCGGTGACGCACGGAACCCTCATCCGCCAGGTCGGCTACCACACCCGCGACTACTTCCTCGGGCAATGGGAGCGGTTCAAGGACGTGCCGCGGGCGATCCTCGCCCATTCCACCCACGTGCGCGGAATCGGAACCTATCGGGATGGGATCGAGCACGACCGGATCGAGGTGATCCTCGCCACCGGGATCCCAGAGGAGATCTGCCGCGAGATCAATCTCGGGTACATCGATCCGGCTGCGATCGATCCGGACGAGTACGTGGGCCGCGAGGACGAGGGGATCCTCGTTGTCCCCAATGCCGGCGAGATGCTCTACCGCCTCGCCGACGGGACGGTCCCGGACATTGATAAATTGTAGATCGCTTTTCCCGGCATCTTCCACGTTCTTTGTCAGTGGTGGCGCGGCCGGATATCATGCCGCGTAAGAAAAGGAGGGAGTCGATGATCAAGGCCGAACACGAGAACGAACTGATGGTGAGGTTTAAAGACGGAGAGGTCCTTCCCGACGGGTTGGTCGAGCTCGGGGTGAGCTCCGGAGTGATCGTAAACGGGGTCGGGATGCTGCGCGACCTCGAACTCGGGTATTGGGACGGGGAGAAGTACGTGATCGAGCGGATTTCCGAGCCGGTCGAGCTTCTCAGTCTCCAGGGCAACATCGGGGAGCGGGACGGGGAGACGATGGTCCACGCTCATGTAACGGTGGCGAAGAAGGGCGGGGCGGCGTACGGCGGACACATCCTGCGAGGGACGGTGAACAACACCGCCGAGGTGTTCATCTACCGACTGGACCGGATCCGGCTGGTGCGGAAGGTAGAGGAGACCGGGCTCGCTGGCCTCTACCCGGAAACGGGCTGAACCGCCCTCATAGGGCGATCGTCTCCTCCGGCGCGGGCCCGACCGATACGATCCCGATCGGAACCCCGAGGGCATCGGAGATGAACTCGAGGTAATCCCGCGCCGCCCGCGGTAGCTCGTCCGGCGACCGCACCGACCGCAGATCCTCCCGCCAACCGGGGAGGGTGGCATAGACCGGCGTACAGCGGGAGAGATCCTCGACGGAGAGCGGGAACCGGGTCGTCTCCTCACCGTCGATCCGGTAGGCGCGACAGACCTTGATCTCGTCCAGGCCGGACAGGACGTCGAGCTTGGTGATCGCCAGGGCGGTCGGATCGTTCAGGGCGACGGCGTGACGCAGCCCGACGAGATCGAGCCAACCGCAGCGCCGCGGCCGTCCGGTCGTCACTCCGAACTCCCCGCCCTTCTTCTGCAGCTCCTCCCCGAGTTTTCCGGCGATCTCGGTCGGGAACGGACCGGCCCCCACCCGGGTCGTGTACGCCTTGGCCACCCCGATCCTCCGGGCAATCTGCGGGTTGGGAACCCCGATCGCGCCGGGGAGCCCGGCGAACGTGGTCGACGACGAGGTGACGTACGGGTAGGTGCCGAAATCGACGTCGAGCAGCGTCCCCTGCGCCCCCTCGAACAGGACCTCCTCCCCGCGGGCGAGCGCCGCGCGGATCGCACCGGCGGCATCCCCGATGGACGGGAGGAACGGCGCCGCAACCTCGATCAGCTCAGTTGCCATCTTCTCCGGATCGAGGGCGGACACCGCGGGGGCGTCCGGCCAGGAGCGCACGAGAAGCTCGATCCGCCGTGCGAGCCTGGCCCGCAACCTGTCCGGAGCGAGGAGGTCGCCGGCGCGGATCCCGACCCGCGCCGCCCGATCCCGGTAGGCCGGGCCGATCCCGCGGCGGGTCGTCCCGATCGCCTTGCCGCTCCCCTCCAGCTCCTCGAGCAGGGGGTGATAGGGAAGGATGAGGTGAGCGTTCTCCGCGATGATGATCTCCGGACGGGATCCCAGGTGGGCAGAGATCGCGTCGTACTCCTCCCGCAACACCCGCATGTCGATCACCATCCCACTCGCGAGGACGGAGACCGTCCCGGGATAGAACGCCCCGGCCGGCACCTGATGGGTCCCGAACTTCACTCCCCGATCGATCACCGTGTGGCCGGCGTTCGGCCCGCCGTTGAACCGGACCACCATCGCCGCATCGCGGGCGAGGAGGTGGGTGATCTTCCCCTTCCCCTCGTCTCCCCACTGCATCCCAAGGACCGCAGTCGCCATCTAACCCTCCTTCACCCGCGCGAGGCAGAACTCCATCGGTGCCCCGTCGATCTCCACGGAACCCCGGTACTCGCAGTCCGAAGGCTCGCCCTGACTCATCTCCGTCGCCAGGACCTCGGCGCGGACGAACTCCGCGTTCCGGGCGATGATCCCGCACAGCTCGGGATCGCCGTCGTAGGACAGCCTTATCCGGTCGGTGACCTCGAACCCGGCCTCCTTGCGCATGAGCTGAATGCGATGCACGAGCTCGCGCAGGAGTCCCTTCTCCCGCAGTGCGTCGTCGATCCGCGTATCGAGGAGGAGGCGCAGCCCGGACTCGGCGGAGAGGACGAACCCATCGGGGACCGCCGCGGAGAACTCGACGTCATCCGCCGTGATTTCGACTGTGGTCCCGTCAAGCTCGGCCGTGACCGGCCCGTCGGCGAGCCGGGCTCGCAGCTCGTCCGGATCCTGGGCCTCGATCCACTTCGCCGCCGCCGGAGCCGCCTTCCCCAACCGCGGGCCGAGGGAGCGGAAGTTGGGAGCGGCGACCGCCTGCATGTGCGGGGCGAGATCGGGCACGAGGACCACGTCCTCCACGTTGAGCTCGGTCTTGAGCAGCTCCACCACCTCCGGCGGAAGCGCGCTTTCGGACGGCGCCTCCACGATCACCCGGGAGAGCGGCTGGCGCACCTTGACCTGGGCCTGATGGCGCGCCTGGTGGCCGAGAGAGGCGATCCGGCGGGCGAGCGCCATCGCGTCTTCCAGCCCTTCGTCGACCAACGCGGCATCGTACTGCGGATAGCGGCACAGGTGCACGCTCTCCGGATCGGCGTCGGTCCGCAGCCGCAGGTAGATCGCCTCGGCGAGGAACGGAACGAACGGGGCGAGGAGCTTGGCCAGATCGATCAGCACCTGATACAAAGTCGCATACGCCGCGATCTTGTCCGGCCCCATCCCGCCCTTCCAGAATCGCCGCCGCGACGTGCGGATGTACCAGTTGGAAAGCTCATCCACGAACCGCTCAAGCGCGGCGGTGGCGCTCACCACGTCGTAGGAATCGAGCGCCGCGACCACCTCCCCGGTCGTGGAGGAGAGCCGGGACAGGATCCAGCGATCGAGCACCGTGGGATTCCCTCCGCGGTCGCGCGCCGGGTCGAACCCGTCGATCGCGGCGTAGAGGGCGAAGAAGTCGTAGGAGTTGCGCAGGGTATCGAGGAACTTGTACAGCGGTTCCTTCACGTCCTCCTCCCCGAGGCGCTTCGACTTCCACGGCGCGCTCGACGAATAGAGGTACCAGCGCAGGGAATCGGCACCGTAGCGGCCGATCAGGTCCCACGGGTCGATCACGTTCCCCTTGCTCTTGCTCATCTTGATCCCGTTTTCATCGAGGCCGAGGCCGGTGACGACGCAGTTCTTGAACGCGGGTTCACCGTACAGGATCGTGCTCGTGGCGAGCAGCGTGTAGAACCATCCCCGCGTCTGGTCGACCCCCTCGCAGATGAAGTCGGCCGGGAAGTTCCGCTTGAACTCCTCCTCGTTCTCGAACGGGTAGTGCCACTGGGCGGTGTGCATCGATCCGGAATCGAACCAGGTGTCGATCACGTTCGGGACCCGGTGCATCACACCCCCGCACTTCGGGCAGCGGAGCTCCACCTTGTCGATGTACGGCCGGTGCAGCTCGACCGTGCGCGCCAGCTCAGGATCGAGGGCCCGCTCAACGAGCTCGTCCCTGCTCCCGACGGATACTATCTCCCCGCACTCGTCGCACACCCACAGGTTGAGCGGGGTCCCCCAGTAGCGGTCGCGGGACAGGGCCCAGTCCTTCAGGTTGGCGAGGAAGTCGCCGAGGCGCCCCTCCCCGACGTGCGGCGGATACCAGTTGATCTTGCGGTTGTTCTCGATCAGCTTGTCCTTGACCGCGGTCGTCCGTACATACCAGGAGTCCATGGCGTAGTAGAGGAGCGGGGTGTTGCAGCGCCAGCAGAACGGATAGTCGTGCTCGTACGGGACATGGCGGTAGAGGATCCCGCGCGATTCGAGATCAGCGATGATCTTCTCATCGGCGTCCTTGACGAACGTCCCGGCACACAGCGGGAATTCTTCGGTGAATCTGCCGGAAAGATCGACCGGTTGGAAGAACGGAAGCCCCTTCTCCCGGCCGAGGTTGTAGTCGTCCTCCCCGAACGCGGGCGCGGTGTGGACGATCCCTGTCCCCTCCTCCATGTTCACGAAGTCGGCCGCGTGCACCCGGTAGGCGCGGGGGTCGTCGATCAGCCGGTACGGGGGTTCGTAGGCGAGCCCAACGAGATCGGCTCCGGGAAATTCCCGTACCACTCTGTAGTCGCCTGTAAGTGCGCTTCCCACCAGCTCCTTGGCCAGGATCAGCCGTTCGTCGTCGGTCTCCACCTCGACGTAGGTCGCATCCGGAGCGACCGCGAGCCCGACGTTCGCCGGCAGGGTCCACGGGGTCGTTGTCCAGGTGAGGAGCGAGGTCTTCCCCGCCTGTTCCTGCTTGTACTCCGCGTCAGCGTCGGAGACGATCCGCATCCGCACCGAGATCGACGGGTCCTCCACCCGCCGGTAGCCCTGCGCCACCTCGTGCGAGGAGAGCCCGGTCCCGCAGCGCGGGCAATAGGGGAGGACCTTGTGTCCCCGGTAGAGAAGCCCCTTCTCGTACATCTGGGAGAGCTCCCACCACACGGATTCGATGTACTCATCGGTGTAGGTGACGTAGGCGTTCTCGAGGTCGATCCAGAACCCCATCCGCTCGATCATCCGCTCCCACTCCGATTTGTACTTCCACACCGACTCCTTGCACTTCTCCACGAATTTCTCGACCCCGTAGGTCTCGATCTCCGGTTTGGAGTTCACCCCGATCTCGCGCTCCACTTCAAGCTCGACCGGGAGACCGTGCGTGTCCCACCCCCCCTTGCGCGGGACGTAGAACCCCTGCATCGTCTTGTAGCGGGGGAACAGGTCCTTGTACACCCGCGGCATCAGGTGACCGAAGTGGGGGCGACCGTTCGCCGTCGGCGGCCCCTCGTAGAACACGTAGCGCGGGCCGTCCTTGGTCGCGGCAAGCGACTTTTCGAACGTCTTGTTCTCCCTCCAGAACTTGAGGACCTCCTCCTCGCGGGAGATCGGATCCTTGGGCAGCTTCTCAAATCGATTCATCATCTTCTCCTTACGTAAAGAGCAACTGGCAGACGGAAATTGTAACCGGAAACGCGATGGGATGCCCCTTACCGGGGCACGATAATGTAGATGAGGAGCGGTTGAAAGACTCGGTCTTCCCTTAACATCGCAAGATCACCCTTCATCTTAGCGCGCCAGCGCGGTCCCGTCAAGCGCGCAATTTTCGTATAATTGCACGCGGTAACATGAAGGAGGCGACACTCAGTATGGCACGATATCTTCTCGGAGTGGACGTGGGCACGCAGGGGACCAAAGGGGTGCTCGTCCGGACGGACGGGAGCCTCGTTGAGGCGGCGAGCGCGGAGTACGGGCTCCTTCACCCCCAACCGGTATGGGCCGAGCAGTGGCCGGACGTGTGGTTCGACGCGACGTGCGCGGTCATCCGAAAGCTCCTGGAGCACCCCGAAATCTCCCCGCAGGAGATAGCCGGGGTCTGCATCAGTGGGCTGTACGGAGGAAGCGGGATCCCGCTCGATGAGAAGATGCAGCCGGTGCGACCGTGCCTCATCTGGATGGACCGGCGGGCGACGGCCGAAGTGGAGTGGATCACACGTAACGTCGATCTGGAGCGGCTGTTCGCCGTGACCGGAAACTGGGTCGACAGCTACTTCGGCTACCCCAAGATCCTGTGGATCAAGAACCACGAGCCGGACAACTGGAAGCGGATCGCCCTGTTCCTCCCCCCGAACTCGTACATCAACTACCGCCTGACCGGCGAGATCGCGATCGACCATTCCTCGGCCGGCAACCTCGGCGGGCTGTACGACATCCGGGCACACGCCTGGTCGGAGGAGATGGCCCGGGCGCTCGGGATCCCGCTCGAGCTGATGCCGGAACGCATCGTCCCCTCCGAAGCGGTTATCGGCGAGGTGACCGCGGAGGGATCGCGCCTCACCGGGCTGGCCCCCGGGACCCCGGTCCTCGGCGGTGGGGTGGACGCCCCGATGGCGACCTTCGCCGCTGGGGCGCTCGACCGCGGGGACAACGTCGCCATGATGGGGACGTCCACGTGTTGGGGGATCATCCACACCGGGGAGAACTTCGCCAAGGAGCTGGTCTCCATGCCGCACGTGATCGACGCCGCACACCGCACCTACACCTGGGGGGGATCGGCGACCTCCGGGGCGCTCGCCAGTTGGTTCCGGGACGCCGTGCGCGGGGGGACGGATTCGTTCCGCGATCTCGATCGGGCGGCGGCGGACGTACCGCCGGGGAGCCAGGGGCTGATCGCGCTTCCCTACTTCATGGGCGAGCGGGCACCGCTGTGGGACCCGCAGGCGCGCGGGGCGTTCGTCGGGTTGACGCTGTCCCACACCGCGGGACATCTGTTCCGGGCGCTCCTCGAGGCGACCGCCTACTCCCTGCGCCACGCAATCGAGACCGGGACGGAGATCGGGCTTCCGCTTTCCCCGGGGACGACAGTAGTGGGCGGAGTGGCGAAATCCGAGCTGTGGCTGTCGATCCTCGCCGACGTCATCGGTCGGCCGGTCCGCACCCTCGCCACCGAGGGGATCGGCGCCCCGCTTGGAGACGCGTTCCTCGTCGGGCTCGCCGTCGGCGAGTTCACGGACTACGGCCAGATCCGGAAGTGGATCCGGTACAACGATCCGTTCCTCCCCGATCCCGCCCGGCAGGCGGTCTACGACCGCTATTACCGGCTGTATCGCGACCTATATCGCGACCTGCGCGACGATTTTCACGCCCTCTCGGAGCTGTCCGCGGATCAGGCGAACACGCGGTAGCGGATCCCGAGCATCCGCGCCGTCCAGATCAGTTCCTCGGTCCAGTCCCCGTAGGCGGCGTGGATGTGGTTCGAGTCGTACTCGGCCAGGAACTCCTCCGGTGCGACCTCAAACCGGGTGAACGCATGCGGCCACTCGATCTGGGTCGCTTGCGCCTTCTCCTCCGCTTTATCCTTCGGTAGTTCGATGAACTCGCCCGGAACGATCGCCAGCCAGTACTCCCCCCTGCGGCGGGCGAGGCGGGCGAGGGTCACCCGTCCCGGAGCGGCGATGTGGCGGACCGACGCCCCGCCGGCCGGGAAGTAGAATCCCTGCGGATAGAACTCGACCTGGGGAAGGTTTTCGTCCGGATCGTAGGAACGATTGGCGAAGTAGGTGGGGTGATTGCCGGAGTTGCACAGGTCGAACGCGCCGATGGATTCGTCGTAGTGGCGCAGATCGGCGAACATGACCGGGGCCCCGGTGATGTGTTTCAGGATCTCCATGGTGAGCGCCCCGTCCATGTCGGCCTCGGTGGCGGTGACGATCGGCTCCTTCGGCCCGTTCCAGTCGTAGGGATCGTTCAGGAACGCCTCGGTTACGTCCATGGTGACGAAGTTGTCAGTGAGCTCGGGCTGTCCCTTGATCCCGAGGAAGTCGAGCCGCTTCTCCTTCGCCATCTCGCGCACCGCAATGTAGCTTCTGATCTGGAGCTTCAGCTTCTCCGGGGTGAGCTGCTTTCCGTCGTAGTGGATCTTCCCCACCTTCTCCGTGAGCCAGGCGAACGCGCGCTCCACTTCGTCATCCGATGCTTCACCGGACCGACGGACAATCTCGTACTGATCGATGTGTTCGACGTCGATCCCGAATAGGCTCATCCACTGATCGGTGTTGGCCACTGCGGTGTACATCCCCATCGGCCGGCCGCCGAACAGGCCGTAGGTCTCCCCCCGCAGCCGGGCCACGGCCGAACCGGCGCGGATGAACGCCATCACCCGGCGCAGTACGCGCTCGTCCCCGATGTCGCCGGAGATGCGGCCGTGCAACGCCCCGATCTGATCGAGCGCGCCGGCGGAGGCAAGCATCCCGACCATCCCCGGATATCGTGGGTTGATGTTGGAGAACAGCAAGAACGGACCGGGAGCGAACCGGGAGGCGATTGCCGCCAGGTGGGGGAAGCTCCACACCGCGAAGTTGAAGATCGTGAGCTCGCAGCCCTCGTTCGCCAGCCGCTGCGCCTCGTTTCTCGCCAGCTCCGCGGTCCAGACGATCTCCCGTGCCACTACTGGCTCAACTTCACCGGTCGCCTCCAGCGCCGCAGCCAGCTTCCCCTGAAACTCCAGGTTCAGCCCCTCCAGCTCCTTGTGTACCGATTCCCGTCCGTCGGAGAAGGTCATGATCCCCACTTTGCGCTTATCCATGTTCAGCTCGTCCTCCTTTCGTGAAAATAGTCAAGACACCCTGCAGATTGCCTCTACCTCCGCCTCTGTGATTTCGACGTGCCTGATGGCGGCCCGGCGAT
>JAGGSO010000017.1 GCA_021159055.1 Candidatus Bipolaricaulota bacterium
CCCCACTCCGCGACCGCATGCGCCACGTGCAAGAAGAGCGGCCGCCCACCGGGCTCAAGCTCCTGGAAGTCGCGCGCCGATGGGTTCGAGGTCCTGATCAGGACGAAGATCCCCTTATCCCCATGCTCCAGATACGGGAGATACGGGCGGATCGCGTCGTAGCCCATGTACGGGTTGACGGTGATCATGTCCACCGCGAACTCCCCCGCGAGGTGGGCGCGGGCGTACATCTCGCCGGTGGAGGCGATGTCCCCCCGCTTGACGTCCCCGATCACGATGGCTCCTCTCTCGTGCGCGTAGGCAATCGTCTCCCGGTACGCGGCCAGCCCGTCCACCCCCAGCGCCTCGTAATGGGCGATCTGCACCTTGAAGCAGGCGCAGACGTCGATCGTGGCGTCGATCACCTCCCGGTTGAACGCGAGCACCGCCCGCGCCGGCGGCAGCTTAGCGAGGAGCGATGCCGGCAGAAGCCCCACCGAGGTGTCGAGCCCCACGCAGACCGGTCCCCGGGCCGCAACCCCGTCAAACAATCGATCGATGATCATCGAAATCCCTCTCCCGGATCTTCCCGTCCAGGTGGACGACCTCGCCGCGCCGCACGGTCGCCCACACCCTGCCGCGCAGCCTCTCCCCGATGAGCGGGGTGTTCTTCCCGCGCGATAGCAGCCAATCCTCGGTCACGGTGAACTCCTCGTCCTCCTCGATCAGCACCACGTCCCCGTCGCGGCCGACATCGAGCGATCCCTTGTTCAGCCCGAGGATCCGCGCCGGAGCGGCCGCCATTGCCCGCACGAGGATCCGCAGGTCGAGCCGGCCCGGGCGCACCAGCCGGGAGTAGAGGAGAGAGAACGCGGTCTCGATCCCGGATATCCCCGGGGCTCCACCATCCTTGTCCGCCGCGGTGTGCGGGGCGTGATCGGTGGCGACGGCGTCGATCTCCCCGGAGGCGAGGGCAGCGATGAGATGCTCCCGGACCGTGGATGGGACGAGGGGCGGGTTCACGGCGTAGCCCGGCTCCAAGCACAGGTGGTGCGGAGTCACCTCGCAGGTGACCCGGGTTCCGGCCCGCTTCGCTGCGGCGATCAGCTCGACCGAGCCGGGAGAGCTCACGTGCTCGACGTGGAGCGCGGCGCCGGTGCGCCGGGAAAGGAGCAGATCGCGGTTCACCATCAGCTCCTCGGCCAGCGCCGGATCGTCGATCCCGCGGTATTCGGAGTGCTCTGCGATCCGACGACCGAGCGCGGCGGCGCGGCGGAACGCGCTGAGGGCCACGTCGGTGCGTTCCACCCCGCGCCCGTCGTCGGAGAACGCCCACACGTGCGGGGCGAGTCCGTCCATGTCGGCCAATTCCTCGCCGGCAAGTCCATGGGTGATCGCTCCCACGGGATACAGCTCGACCAGCCCGGCATTGGCCGCCCTTTCTTTCATGTAGCGGGCGACTTCGGGGCGGTCGCAGACCGGATCGGTGTTCGCCATCACCGCGACCGCGGTGTAGCCGCCGTGGACCGCGGCTGCGCTCCCAGAGCGAATATCCTCCTTCTCCGGGTAGCCCGGATCGCGGAAGTGGGCGTGCAGGTCGACGAACGCCGGAAGGAGGGTCCGCCCCTCCCCGGAGAGGACCTCCGCCCCGGGAACCCGCAGGTCCGTCCCGACGGCGCGGATCAGGCCGTCCTCGATGTAGAGATCTCCCCGAAAATCGCTCCGCGCGTCGACCAGCCGGACGTCGGTGATCAGAAGGCCCGCACTCACACCCTGACCCGCTCGCCGCAGTAGGCGCACTCGTACTCCTTCGTGGCCCGATCGACGAGAGTGAACACGGAGATGCTCTGCCGCTCCACCGTGGTGATGCACCGCGGGTTCTTGCACTCGATCAGCCCGACCACCCGTGTGGGGAGCCCGGGGGTGACCTTGCGCGTCACCACGCCGTCTTCGATGTAGTTGACGGTGGCATCGGGGGCGAGGAGCCCGAGCATGGTGAGGTCGAGGTCCAACGTATCCGAGATCTTGATGATGTCCTTGCGCCCCATCTTGCTGCTCGTCACGTTCATCAGGAGCGCCACCGGGTAACCGGCATCCCGCAGCCCGAGCCGGTCGAACACCTTCATCCCCTGGCCGGGCTGGATGTGGTCGATGACGATCCCGGCGGTGATTCGGTCGACCCTAAGCATCTTTGCCCTCCTTTTCCGCCAGCAGGTGCAGGATCAGCGCCATGCGCGCGAACATCCCGAGCCGCGCCTGTTCGAAGTAGACCGCGCGCGGGTCGGCGTCGACCGCGTAGTCGATCTCGGTCACCCGCGGAAGCGGGTGCATGACGATCATCTCCGCGGGCGCCGCACGCAGCCGGTCGGCGGTGAGGATGTAGGTGTCGCGCAGCTTGATGTAGTCCTCCTCGTTGAAGAACCGCTCCTTCTGGATGCGGGTCATGTACAGGACATCGGCGCCCTCCAGCCCGTCCTCCATCCGCGTCGTCTCCCGAAGCGCCACCGCCGGGTTTATCTCCTCCACCTCGCGCTTTATCCGCTCCGGCAGGCGCAATTCCGGCGGGGAGATCAGGATGAACCGAACGTCGGAGTAGCGGGCGAGGGCCTTGACGAGCGAGTGCACCGTCCTGCCGTAGCGCAGGTCGCCGCAGAACGCGACCGTCAGGCCGTCGAGATGCCCCTTGAACCGATGAATGGTGAACAGGTCTGTCAGGGTCTGCGTCGGATGCTCGCGCGCCCCATCCCCGCCGTTGATCACCGGGACCGGGGAGTACTCCGCCGCCAGGATCGCCGCCCCCTCCTTGGGATGGCGCAGGACGATCAGATCGGCGTATCCGCCGACGGTGCGCACCGTATCCCCCAGACTCTCCCCCTTGGCCACCGAGCTGCTCTTCGCGCTCGCCACGCTGATCACTCGCCCGCCCAGCCGGAGCATCGCCGCCTCGAACGACAGCCGGGTGCGGGTGCTCGGCTCGTAGAACAGGGTCGCCATCAGCCGGCCGGCGCAGCGATCGGCGTAGTCGGCGGGAGAATCGATGATCTGAGAAGCGAGGGAGAAAAGGGCTTCGTACTCCTCGGGCGAGAAGTCGAGAGAACCGAGGAAGTGGTTTACAGTCACACCAACCCCCTTGAGTTTTGACCGGATTATAAGCGAGGCGGTCGCTTGTACAAGGGTGAAATTATTCCCACTCGATCGTCGCCGGCGGTTTGCTCGTGATATCGTAGACCACGCGGCCGATCTCTGGAATCCGGCGGGTGATCCGCGACGCGACCTGATCCAAAAAATCGTGCGGGAGGCGGGCCCAGTCGGCGGTCATCCCGTCCACGCTCGTCACCGCCCGCAGGGCGAGGATGTAGCCGTAGCGCCGCTCGTCACCGACCACACCTACGCTCCGCACCGGGGTGAGCACCGCCAGCGCCTGCCACGTCTCCCGGTACAGACCTGATTCCTTGAGGGCGGAGATGAACAGATGATCCGCCTCCCGCAGGATGCGCAGCCTCTCCGGGGTGACCGCGCCGATGATGCGGATCGCCAGTCCCGGCCCGGGGAACGGATGGCGCTCGCGGATCTCCTCCGGCAGCCCGAGCAGGCGCGCGATCTCGCGCACCTCGTCCTTGAACAGGTAGCGGAACGGCTCCAGCAGCTCGAACCCGAGTTTCTCCGGGAGTCCGCCCACGTTGTGGTGGCTCTTGATGTTCGCCGCGCCCGTGCTCCCCGCCGACTCGATCACGTCGGGATAGAGCGTGCCCTGGGCGAGGAAGTGGAACGATCCGTGCCGGCGCGCCTGGTCCGTGAACGCGGCCACGAACTCGCGCCCGATGATCTTCCGCTTCTCCTCGGGATCGGCCACCCCGGCGAGGGCGGAGATGAACCGCTCACTCGCGTCCACGGTGACCAGGTTCACCCCCAGCGGGCGCAGCGCGTTCTCCACCTGCTCCCGCTCGTTCAGCCGCAGCAGGCCGTGGTCGACGAACACCGCGAGATGGTCGACCCCGGCGCGGGTGAGGAGCAGGGCCAGGGTGGAGGAGTCCACCCCGCCGGAGACCGCCAACAGGACGCGCTTTCTGCCCCCATCCGTGCGGGCCCGCACCTCAGCGATCAGCCGCTCCAGCGTGCGAGCCGGGGTCCAGTCGAGCGGCACACCGGCGATGCGGAGGAAGTTCGCCAAAACCGTCTTCCCCTGCGGGGTGTGCACGACCTCGGGGTGGAACTGCACCCCGAACATCCGGGCGTCCGGGGATTCCACCGCCGCGATCGGGTTGTCCTCCGTCCCCGCCGTCGCCCGCCAGCCCGGGGGAAGGGCGGCCACGGCGTCGGAATGGCTCATCCATACTTGCATGGCACCCTCGTCGATCCCGGCGAACAGCGGCCCGTCGTGCCACGTAAGCACGGCGCGCCCGTACTCCCGTCTTCCGGTGGTGACGAGCCGGCCGCCGAACCGGTGCACCAGGTACTGCATCCCGTAGCAGATTCCCAGGATCGGCAGGTCAAGGTCGAATAGTTCCGGATCCGGGCGCGGGGCATCCGGATCGAGCACTGAGGCAGGGCCACCGGAGAGGATCACCGCGTGTGGGTCGTGTGCAGCGATCCGCTCGACCGGCGCATCTCCGGGCAGGATCACTGAATAGGCGTTGAGCTCGCGGATGCGCCGCGCGATCAGACGGGTGTATTGCGAGCCGAAATCGAGGATGACGACGCTCATCGTGCTATCCTGCAGCGAACTCGATCTTCCCCGTCTCCGGATCCATCCTGATGATCGATACCAGCGTCACGATCGGCACTCCGTAGCGGGTCAGCACGCGCCGTCCCTCCCCGAATTCCTTGGCGATCACGAACCCGAACCCGACGAGCGTCGCCCCGCTCTCCCGCACCATGTCCGCCAGCGCGGAGCTGGTGTCGCCGCGGTAGAGGAAGTCATCCACGATCAGGACCCGCTCCTGCTCGTTCAGATAGTCCTTGGAGACGGACAGTTCGACCGTGGTCCCCTTGGTGGGCGAGGTGATTGACCGGACGAACGGACGGTTCATCGTCGCGGCGCGCCCCTTCTTGGCGTACAGGGCGCGGGCGCCGATCCGGCGTGCCACCTCGTAGGCGACGATGTTCCCGGCCGCCTCGGCGGTGAGCACGCAACTCACATCTGCGGCAGCGAATCTGTCGGCGAGCTGGCGACCCACCTCCTCCATGAACTTCGGATCGATGCGGTGGTTGAGGAACCCGTCCACCCGGAGGAATTCCGGCCCCACCACGACACCGTAGCGTTGAACCCAGTCCTGAAGCTGCATCTATACCCTCCTTGCGATGGTCTGTCCGACCGATTGTGCCTCAGTGAGACGGCGATCACAACACGGATCTATGCAGGCGTTGATCCTGTTCACGGCAGCTCGATCGCGAACTCCGGCTGCCGTTCTGCGAGCAGGTTCCGCATCGCCTGTGCCAGGTCGCGGTGCTCTTTTTGCGCGTGCCGGTCAAGACGGAGCGCGAAGTAGTTGGCCCACGCCTCTCGATCCCCCATCATCCAGAACTCGGTGTACAGTCCGGTCCCCAACACGGCGCGCGCGATCTCTGCCCGCACGTTCAGCCCGCGCAACAGCCGGTAGATCCGCTCCTCCGTCGCGGAGGCGAGCTGCCACAGCTCTGCTGCCACGGCTCCGATCTCATCCTCCTCCGGGAGCCAGAAATCGAGCGGGACGCGTCTGTCGTCGGTGTAGCGGCGGCTCAGCTCCTGATAGCTGAACTGGCGGTGACGCATGACCTGACGTGCGACGAAGATCGGGGCCTTTACTCGAAATGTGGCGATGTTCTCCCGATGTCGGGCAGCAAGCTCATCGACTGTGGTCTTGGGGTCGTCCGCGTAGGTGGCAAGGTCGGGGTTATTCCGCAGGCTGTTCTCGATTCCGGGTCTTCTTCCATCCCGGATGAACTCAAACGCCGATGAAGGAAGCCCGCCGCTCTCGGTCCACAGCCGTTCAACGAGCCTCCGCGCGTCGCGGGGCGGCTTCCCGTAACAGATGCTCGCCACGGTCGCCACCGCCTCGACCCGCGACTCGGGGTTTTGGTTCGCCCGCGAGAAGTCCCACAGCTCGACCTTGCCCGAGCCCCACAGCTCCGTTTCAGCAACTTTCTTTATGTATTTCATCGCTTCACCTCGGTAGCGTTACACCAGTTTGCCCCTGGTAGATCCCGCCCGCTTCCTTCTCGGCGTACGTCCTCTCCGGCCGCCCACCGCGGAAGAAGACGACCTGAGCGATCCCCTGTCCGACATGGAGCCTGATTGGAAGTGGTGATAAGTTAGCTAACTCCAAGGTAAGAACGCCTTTCCAGGCTGGCTCGAGCGGGGTCACATTGACGAGCAATCCACAGCGGGCGTAAGAGCTCTTCCCCCAGCACACCCCGGCGACGTCGTCGGGCATGCGGAACCGTTCCACCGATTCAGCCAGCACCTGCGATCCAGGCGCGATCTCCAGCGTATCCGTTACCTCGATCTCGCGAAAATGGCCGCGAGGGAAATCGATCGGATCGAGCACGGCGTTTATCCCGCCGATCGGCACGAGGAACTTGCTCCCCAATCGCAGATCGTATCCGAAGCTCCCGAGCCCGTAGGACGGCTTCCCTTCCTGCCGGGGGACGAACGGCTCGATCATCCCTCTTTCGACGCATAGTGCCTTTATCTCACGATCGTTCAGGATTCCGGTGAATCTCATGTCACTCCTTTGCGTTGAATGCCGACCATCGATTACACGCCCTACCGCCATTTATGATAGCACGATGCACTCGCGTTGTTAAACCACAGCGGCGAACCCACAAGTCATT
>JAGGSO010000018.1 GCA_021159055.1 Candidatus Bipolaricaulota bacterium
CATCGGAGTGGAACGGTATCGAGAGGCGCTTAGAGCGGCTGAAAGAGTGCTTGCTCAAATTGGCTCCACTCGCGAACAAGAGGAGTGAAGAATTCGCCGACAACCCTTATCTGCGCGATATCGTGGAGCGGAATCTAGAGGTCGCGGCGCAGGCGTGCATCGACATCGCCAATCGGATCATCGCCTTGGAGCAGTTGGAGAAACCGTCCGATGCCCATGGTGCGATAGAGATGCTCGGGAAAGTCGGCGTGCTACCGCGTGAGTTTGCGGAGAAGCTCGCCCCGATCGCCGGTTTCCGAAACATCCTTGTGCACGAATATCTGGAGATCGACTGGGCCGAGATCATGAAGTATCTGAGTCGGCTGGACGATCTGCACGCGTTCATGGAGTACATCAAACGCTGGTTGAAAGAGAGAACCGGTTGAGATCCGCTGTCGTCCCCACGGTGTAGAACCCGCCGGCACAGCAGGAGACCGGGCCGCAGAACTCTGCTTCTCAGTATCCGAACCCTCCAGGATCCTCCCGGGAGGTGAACCACTAGGAAGTACAACCAGCGGGTTAGAGGATATACCGTGACAGGTCGGGGTCCTCGACGATTCCGGAAAGGCGTTTTAGCACGTAGTCACGGTCGATGGTGATCGTCTCACCGGAGTGCTCGTCGGCGGAGAAGGAGATTTCCTCCATGAGTTTTTCCATCACGGTGGACAGCCGCCTCGCTCCGATGTTCTCGGTCGTCTGGTTGAGCTCGTAGGCGATCCGCGCGATCTCCTCGATTGCGTCGTCGGTGAACTTGAGTGTCACCCCTTCGACGGCGAGCAGGGCCTGGTATTGCTTGACGAGCGCGTCCTTCGGCTCGCGCAGGATGCGCACGAAGTCAGCGGCAGTGAGGCTTGAGAGCTCGACGCGAATCGGGAGTCGCCCCTGCAGCTCGGGGATGAGGTCGGACGGCTTGGACATGTTGAACGCCCCGGCGGCGATGAACAGGATGTTTTCCGTGGTGACGGTCCCGTATCGGGTGCGGACGGTGGTCCCCTCGAGAAGCGGCAATAGGTCGCGCTGCACCCCCTGGCGGGAGACCCCGGGCCCGCCGGTCTCCTCCCGGCCCCCGGCGGCGATCTTGTCGATCTCGTCGATGAAGATGATCCCCATCTCCTCGGCGAGGTCGAGCCCGCGCTGGCGCACGTCCTCCATGTTGATCAGCCGGTCGAGTGCCTGGTCGAACAGGATCGGGCGGGCGTCCTTGATCCGCATCTTCCTCCGCTTGCGGGACGGGGGGAGGAGCCCGGAGAGCATGTCCCCCATGTCGATCCCCATCTGGTCCATCCCGTCCTGGGTGAACACCTCGATCTGGGGGATCATCTGCTCCTCGACCGTGATTTCAACCACACGCTCCTCGAGCTCGCCCTCCTGCAGCTTCTCCCGCAGCTTCTCCCTGGTCTTGCGCGCGCTCTCCCTCCGCTCGGGGTCGGTCTCCTCCGACAGGGGGAGGAGAGCATCGAGGAGCTCCTCGTCTACGAGCCTCTCCGCCTCCTCTTCGACGCGGATGACCTCCTCCTCGCGTACCATGTCGATCGCCATATCGACCAGGTCGCGCACCATCGATTCCACGTCCCGGCCGACGTATCCGACCTCGGTGAACTTGGTCGCCTCCACCTTGACGAACGGACAGGCGGTCAGCCGGGCGAGCCGGCGCGAGATCTCGGTCTTCCCGACTCCGGTCGGGCCGATCATCAGGATGTTCTTCGGCTTGATCTCCTCGCGGATCTCCCCTCTGACGAGCTGGCGCCGCATCCGGTTGCGCAGGGCGATCGCCACCGAGCGCTTCGCCTCGGCCTGACCGACGATGTACTTGTCGAGCTCGGCCACGATCTGCCGCGGTGTTAGACCGACCGGACCCGGGTCAGAGCGCTCGACAATCCCTGCCATCACCAGCTCACCTCCTCCAGGGTGATTCGCTCGTTGGTGTAGATATCGATCGCTGCGGCGATCTCGAGCGACCTTCTCGCCACCTCGACGATCGTGATCCCGCCGACAGACAAGAACGCCCGCGCTGCGGCAAGGGCGTACGGCCCCCCTGAGCCGATCCCGATCACCCCTTCGTCCGGTTCGAGGACGTCCCCCGCCCCGGAGATCATCAGCAGTCCCTCGGAGCTCGCCGCGACCAGGACCGCCTCCAGATGCCGCAACACCCGGTCGGTCCGCCACTCCTTGGTCAGCTCCACTGCCGAGCGTTTCAGGCGGCCGTCGTACTTGGCGAGCTTCCCCTCGAACTTGTCGAGCAGGGCGAGGCAGTCGGCGGTCGCACCGGCGAACCCGACGAGGACCTTGTCCTCAAACAGCCGATACACCTTCTTGGTGTTCGACTTTATCACCGTGGTATCCAGGGTCGCCTGCCCGTCGCTTGCGATGACGGCGCGGTGCTCGGCCTCGGAACGGATGGCAATGATCGTGGTGGATCTCAGATTTCGCATGGGCGCATCATTCTATCCCGCGCGGTCATCCCCTGCAACCGGATCGAACCGGCAGCCGGGGCAGAGATCCCCCTCCCCGAGGAAGACCGCACCGCACCGGGAGCAGCGCTTTCCTCCAGCGGCGAGGAGCGACTCCTCGCGCCGGCGCAGGGTGAGGTACAGCCGCTCGAACGAGCGGCGCAGCTTGCGATCGGAAATCGCCTTGAACAGATCGCGTGCCTCATCCCGCGCCTGCGGCGGGAGCTTCACCGGCGGCACCTCCCGCGGCGCGGAAAACCTTCCCGGGACGAACTTGATCTCTTCCACGAGCTGCTCACCACAGCGTTCGTTCAGGCGCGCGATGTAGTTTCCTCTGAGGAGAGCCAATTCCTGGGCGACACTCGGAGAGGAGACCTTTACCGTCAATCGCCCGCTGCGGAACTCCACCGCCTCAGTAAGCCGGGCGATCTGTGTTCCCACTACCGCTGGCCAAAGTGCAATCACGCGTTGGCGCTCGAATTCCTCAGCAAGGTTGTACCGTCGCAGTACTTCTTTTACCCAGTTCATGTAAAAGACTTGTGGGAGTAGCTGAGGGGACGTTTGTCTGTGGAAAACGCCGCGAATGTCGACTCGGTCCGGCTTGTCCCCTGTGGAAAACCCTGTGGATACCCTGTGTATAACTGTGGAAAACAGTGGACATCGGCTGTGGAGAACTTGGCCTGCGTTTTTCCACCTGACTTTTCCACAGGGAAGCGCTCTTTTCCACCCCTTTTCCGCCCCTTTTCCCCAGGGTTTTCCACAGGCTGGGGCGAAGTTTTCCCCGCTTGAAATCCGCTTTTTATGGGGTTTTTAGCGCTCAAGAGACTGTAAACCGGGCCCGCAGGGACTCCTCGATCTCCCGGATCTCGGCGTGGAGGAGCGGCATCTCCTCGATGAGGGACTTGATCTTCATGTAGGAGTGCATGATCGTCGTGTGATCGCGGTTTCCGAAGTGCCTTCCGATCGTGGGAAACGATTGGTTTGTCAGCTCGCGCGTGAGGTAGATCGCGATATGCCGCGCCTGGGAGATCTCCTTCTTGCGACTCGATCCCTCAAGGTCGCGCCGTTTCAGATGATACCTGGCTGCGACCTCGTCCTTGATGTGCTCCGCGGTCAGCCGCTCCCGCTTCCCCTCCTCGGGAAGGATATCCTCCAGCGTCTTTGGGGTAAGGGTAAGTCCTTCCAGTTCAGCGGAGGCGATCGCCTTGATCAACGCCCCTTCCAGGGCGCGGACGTTGGATGAGATCCGGCTTGCGATCAGTTCGAGGATTGAGTCGTCGACGGCGAGGCCGCGGTGCTGTGCCTTCTCGCGCAGGATCGCCATCCTGGTCTCGAAATCCGGAGGTTGAATATCGGCGACCAGCCCCCACCGGAACCGGGAAACCAGCCGCTCCTGCAGCCCGGAGAGCTCCTCCGGCGGGCGGTCGCTCGACAGGACGATCTGCTTCTCGCTTCCGTACAGCTCGTTAAACGTGTGAAACAGCTCCTCCTGCGTCGCTTCTTTCCCCTGGAGGAAGTGGACGTCGTCGATCAGGAGGAGGTCGATCCGTCGGTACTTCTCCCGGAACGCGGAGGTCGTGTTGCTTCGGATCGCGTTGATCAGTTCGATTGCGAACCGCTCTGAGGTCGTGTAGACCACTGCCATCGGCTCTCCGGAATTGAGGACGTAGTTTCCGATCGCCTGGAGGAGGTGAGTCTTCCCTAACCCGACGCTCCCGTAGATGAACAGGGGGTTGTACGCCTTCCCCGGCGCCTCCGCGACCGCCATCGACGCGGCGTAGGCGAGGTGGTTGTTCTTCCCGCGCACGAACTGCTCGAAGGTGTAGTCCGGGTTGAGCGGGAGGGTTTCTCCGCGTGGCCGTGCGGAGACAGCGTTCGGCTCGATCACCGGAGGGGCGAGGTCGTCCTCGGCAGCGGGGACGATCTCGAAATCGACCCGTAACCCGTCTCCACCGACCTCCTTTCCCAGGCGGTCGATGAGTTCACGGTAGCGGCGCTCGATCCCTCCCTTGGTGAAGCTGTCCGGAACGGCGACGACCAGGCTTCCGTTCTCCATCCGCAGCGGACGTGTCCCCCGGAACCACGTCTCGAAGCTGGCGCGGGGGATCTCCTGTTGCAATCCAGATAGGATGCTCTCCCAGACGGTCGCGGGATTGTCGTTCATCGGATGCCCCTCATCACTCAAGATAACGGATCGAACCCTCCCCCGTCAAGGGAAAGCCTGTGCCGAGGCCCAGATTCGAACTGGGGACACCGGCCTTTTCAGGGCCGTGCTCTACCACCTGAGCTACCTCGGCGCGGCGGGGACGACCGGATTTGAACCGGCGATCTCTGGAGTGACAATCCAGCGTCCTAGACCAGACTAGACCACGCCCCCGTAAACTCATGCCGCTGGGCGAGACAGGACTCGAACCTGTGACCTTCCGGATGTAAGCCGGATGCTCTCCCAGCTGAGCTACTCGCCCATTATATTTTCCACTCACTGGGTCCGCAAGCCTCAGCGTCCCCAAGGGGATTTGAACCCCTGCCGCCGGGATGAAAACCCGGTATCCTAGGCCGCTAGATGATGGGGACGGATTTCATGGGATGGGTCGTGCTGGATTCGAACCAGCGACTCCCTGATTAAAAGTCAGGTGCTCTAACCCCTGAGCTAACGACCCACTACTCCTCTGGGTCGTGCAGGACTCGAACCTGCAACCGACGGATTAAGAGTCCGTTGCTCTGCCAGTTGAGCTAACGACCCGAGCAATTCGATGTTAAAAGATACGCAGTTTCGTGTCAAGGTAAAGGGGGGATCACGAAGCACTTGCCCACCGGCGGGGCGGATTCTGCTTCCGCTGGTCGAGTTCGCCGCCCGCTTCGGTGGTGAGAAAACTCAACTCGTCCGGACAAACCGCCCCGCGCTTACGTGATCACCAGGCTCTCCTGCCGCACCCCTTTTAGACAGATAACCGCCTTAACTCGGATTAAAGGGGTACACCCATACTATCTTCCCAAGAGGGTCGACCTCGATCACCCGGTGGTTTCCGGAGTCTGAGATCAAAGTGTTTCCGTTTGACAAGCGGTCGGCCTCGTAGGGCATCTGCAGGTCGCGGAACTCCCACACTACATCGCCTTCTGGCGTTACTTCGATCACTCGCCCGTTCTTGGAGTCGGTGATCAGGGTGTTTCCGTTCGCCAATCTATCGGCGTCCCTGGGCCAGTTGAGCGCCCTTGCGCCCTGGGGGCAGTACTCCCAGACCACTTTTCCCGCCGGGGAGACCTCAAGGATACGGTTGTTGTTCGAGTCGGCGATGATGACATCGCCGTTGGGAAGGAGATCGGCGTTGTGCGGCGTGCGCAGGTGGGCCCCGTCATTGCCAGGGACGCTGGTCTCGCCGAACTGCCACTTCACCTGCCCAGAACGGTCGATCACCAGGACCCGGTGATTGTTCCGGTCGGTGATGAGGAAGTCACCGTCGGGGAGGTAATTGGCGTCGTTGGGATAATTCAGGTGCGACCCGTCGCTCAACTGGATGTCGCGCGTGTCCCAAAGGACCCGGCCGGTGGCGATCTCCACCTCGATCACGCGGTTGTTACCGGTGTCGGCGATCAGCACTCTCTTTCCGTCGGGGCTCAGCTCGGCATGATGGGGGAAATCAATCCCATCCGAATATTCCCATATCGTCTTTCCCGCGGCGTCCATCTCCACGATCTTTCCTCCCCGGGGCCCGAGGCCGCGCCGGTCCGGCGGACCGGCGCTCCCGTCCGTGATCAAGGTGTGCCCATTGGAGAGGCGCAGGACGGAGTGCGGAAGGGCAAGTGCCGCTTCTCCGCCGGTTGCTGACAACGGCTCGTCCAAGTTCGTTCTCCAGTCGTCGGTATAGACTCGATCGCTCAACTCCGCGGCCGCCGCGATCCGGAGGAACTCGTCCGGCGCCCCCTCGGGTTCCAATAGCTGGAGGATGTTGGAGTAGGTGACTTGGATGTCGGCGTCGTTGTCCACCAGGTCGGCCGGGCGCTTGAACACGGCCTGGACATAGGCCGCATCCGGGTTGAGTCTGATCCAGTCGATTCCGGCCTCCTGCCATCCCTGGTAGTGGAGGACGATGTGCGGGTAGTCGGGGGTGGCCTGGACGTGGTCCTTCACCGAGCCGATGACGATCGCCCGCAGGTTCGGGAGCTGTTCGAGCACCCGGGCGTAGTAGCGGCTCATGTCGCGGATCTCCCAGTAGGAGCGTGCCTCGTCCAGGGTGGCGACGTCCTCGGGCCAGGGATCGATGAGACCACGCGCGACGGCGGCTTCTAGGACAGCTGTAGAATAGACTCGCTTCTCCATCCCTGCGAACTCCCCGATGTAGGCTCCCAGGGTGTAGTCGGCGTCGTCGTAGGTGCCGTTGCCGTTGAGGTCGAAATAGAGCACTCCCTTCTCCCAGCTCCGCTGTGGCCCCCAGCCCATCGGGCTCGCTGAGGGGTCCCAGCGCAGGTTGGAATAATCCACGTCGCAGACCGCCCCGTCCGCGGTGAGGCGGCAGGAGCCGGGGATGTAGGCCGGATTCGGCTTGTTCCGCGAGCCGATATCCACGGTGGTGAACTGGACCCCAGCCGGATTCTCCCAACCGACATACCAGTCAACCTCCATCTTCTTTCCAAACAGTCCCATGGCCACCACCGCCGTGTTCCCTCCGTTGGATGAACCCACCAATCCCACCTGAATGATCGGGTATGGAATGAGATCAGTGATGGTGCAGCCGTTGTGGTCCGGGAGTTCCCCGCGCAGGAAACGGACTACGTCTCGGACGGCTGCGAGCGAAGCGAGGCCGCGGTGGTCGTAGGTTCCACCGGAGCGAGTCGCGCCGTCACCGCCGCCAGGGAACGCGAACAGCACCCGCACCAGTCCCTGTTCGATCCAGGGATCGATCGGTCCTTTCCGCAGTGTCACCGATCCGGTCGTGTCCGCTCCAGGAACGGCGACGACCGCTGGCGCTCCCGCTGGATAACGGGGCGTTTCCGGATAGATCAACTGCACTACTATCCCCTTGTCCGGGGCCGCCTCCGACGGGATCCAAGTGAGTACCGCCCAGCCTCCGGTGACGGGCTGGACCTGCTCTCTTGGGCAGGAGCTGTCTTCCGCTGCACTTCCGAGAGAGATCATTACCACCAAGAGCAACAGGGTGAACAGCGATACATTTCGTATGGTCACGTGCCTAACCTCCTTGGGTTGGTTTGAAAGTTAAATCAGGCTGTTTCATCGGCTGGACCGTTATGCGCTCAGCCTCGATCGCCTGTGAAGCAGTGGAGAAAGTGGATCCAAAAATGAGAAGGAAGAGGATCAGTAACTGTGGTTTCACTTTGCCCACCTGTACTTAAATTACACTTATAACCGCTGTAAGTTTCACTTTGGCAGATGAAGAAGAGTTGTTCGACTAAAACAGGGAGGCTAACATAATCGTGATGAACTGGGAAAGGGTGTGGAACGTCCTTAGATGGGTGCTGGCGGTGCTTGCCGCCGGTTTCGTCGGCCATTTCGGCCGCGTCCTCGCTGAATGGATCATCCACCGCCGCGCCCGGCGCACCGAGGCATCGTCCCCGGAGCGGTACGCAGCCGAACTGGAGAAGAAGCGAGTAAAGGCACAGATGAAGCTCGAGAAGAAGAGGATTAAGGCCGAGGCGAAGCGGAGAAAAAAGGAGGAATAGCTATTCCTCCTCTTCCTTCACTTCGATGATCTCCATCCCGTTGTAGTAACCGCAGTGCGGACAAGCGCGGTGGGGGAGCTTCGGCTCGTGACAATGTGGACACTCGGTCACCGCCGGGACGCGCATGCGCTGATGGGTCCGCCGTGCCCGCGCTTTCGCCCGTGAGGTCCTATATTTTGGTACAGCCATTTGTCATTCCTCCTGAGTATCATCCAGATGGGAGGAAGAGTTTAGCCGCTCTCCGGCGCGGGCGCAACCTCGTGGATGATCGTCACCGGCCCATCGTTCACGAGCTCGACCTCCATCTTCGCCCCGAACTCTCCGGTCTGGACCGGTATTCCCTCGTCTCGGAGCGCAGCGACAAACCTATCAAACAGCGGAGCCGCCTCCTCCGGCGGAGCGGCGGCGACGAAGCTCGGGCGCCGTCCCTTGCGCGTATCGGCGTACAGGGTGAACTGGGACACGGCGAGGACTTCCCCGCCGACATCGCGCAGGGACAGGTTCATCTTTCCGTTCTGATCCTCGAACACGCGCAGGGAAGCGATCTTGTCTGCGAGGCGGGATAGGTCGACTCCTGAGTCCCCGCGTCCGATCCCGACGAGGATGAGGAACCCGCGTCCGATCATGGCGATCGTCTTTCCATCCACTCGCACCGCGGCGCGGGAGACCCGCTGGATGACAAGGCGCACCTGGTCACTCCCCCTGCAGCCGGTCGGCGTACTCGATCAGCTTCTCCATCGCCGCGTCGCTCAGGGTGGCGGTCCGAGCGAGGAGGCGAAGTTCCAACCGTTCGCGCGTCATCCGCGCCTGCACCTGGTTGTGGAACGCCTGCTTCACCAGGCGGTGCGCGAGGCGGTTGGCGTCGCGGTCGATCAGATTCACCCGCCATTGGGGGAACGCATCGAGGAGTCCCTTTATCGTGTCGGCAAGGTGTTTCAGATGGGGCTTGCGCGTCTCGAATATCCCGTTGATGTGGTTCGCCAATCGCTGATCAGCAGTGAATAGGATCACCGACTTGGGAGAGTAGGAGAGGGCGGTGCGGCACCCTTCGAGCAACGCGCGGTACTCGGCGACCTCGGAGGTCGATCTCCCGATCAGGCGGGAGACCTCCTCGATCACGTTTCCGTCTTTATCGGTCACCGCGATCCCGATCCCGGCCTCGCCCGGCTCGCCGCGCGCCATTCCCTCCACGTAGACGAATAGCTTGTCCATCTGTGGGTCCACCAGGATTCGAACCTGGGACCGACCGGTTATGAGCCGGTTGCTCTGCCGCTGAGCTATGGACCCGGATGACTCTGACTATAGATAGCCGAAGGCGATCTGTCAAGAAAAGTCGGGTGGAGGAGCCCTCCATCGGCAGCGCAGGGCTTGACAACGGCGTGAAGCTGTGGTAGTTTAAGACGCCATGAACGCCAGAGGTAGAGCATCACTAGTCAGTCAGTACAGCGTTGAGCCTTCCTCTGGTTGCGTTTTCGCCGGCATGATGATGTTGGTGTCCGCCTGATCTAGCGTTCCTTTAGCTAGGTAGAGGCGGACGTTGAGGACTACAGGCTGAGCCTGTGGTCTTTTTTTGTTGTGGGGAGGTGATAGAATGATGTACATGTTTATATCAAGAAAATGAAAACAAGAATTCTAAATCACAGGAGGTTAATGATGAAAATAGTTGTTTCGTTGCTGGTTGTTGGATTGGTCATCGGTGTGAGTATCGCGGGGATAGGATCAGACGCGATCAAGGTCGGGGCACTGGTCCCGCTCTCTGGGTCGATAGCTCCGTACGGACCGCCGATCATCGACGGGGCGAAGCTCGCGGTGGAACAGATCAACGCTGCCGGCGGGGTACTGGGGAAGAAACTCGAACTCGTGGTCCGGGACACGGCGAGCTCCCCTGACGTCGGCCGGGACGCCGCGCGGAAGCTGGTCGAGCTCGATCGCGTGCCCGCGATCATCGGAGCGTTCTCCAGCGGGGTTACGCTCGCCGTCTCCAGCGTCACCATCCCGGCCGAGGTGGTCCTCATCTCGCCCGTATCCGTCTCGGCGGCCATCTCCGCATTGGACGACAACGACTACGTCTTCCGCACGATCGTGTCGAACGACGTCCAGGGGAAGGTCCTGGCCCGGCTGGCGCGGCTCCTTAACTACGACACCGTGTCGATCATCTACGTCAACAACGCCTACGGCAAGGACCTGACCGACGGGTTCACGAAGAGCTATACGCGCTACGGGGGAACGGTCGATGCAGCGGTCCCGTACGAACAGGACAAGCCCTCGTATCGGAGCGAGATAGGAAAGGCGATCGCGTCCAACCCCGAAGCCCTCCTTCTGATCTCCTACGCGGTCGACGGGCGGAAGCAGATCGTGGAGGCGATCGAGGCCGGATATCAGGGGAAATTCCTGTTCAGCTCATCCATGACGGGTAAAGAGGTGGCGCCAGGACCGGGGTGCATCTCGGCTAACGAGCCCGGGCCGATCGAAGGGGCGTTCGGGACCGCGCCGGCCGGGACGGGCTTTCACGTGGACCAGTTCAACGCCGACTTCACGGCGAAGTTCGGCTCGGTCAACGTCCCCCCGTTCTACTACCAGGCCTACGACGCAGCGATGCTGGTCGCCCTGGCGATCGAGCGTGCTGGCAAGGCGACTGGCGAGGCGATCCGCGACAACCTGCGCGCGGTGGCCAACCCACCGGGGGAGAAGATCTACTACGGCGAGTGGGCGAAGGCGATCGCGCTGCTCAATGCGGGGAAGGAGATCGACTACGAAGGGGTATCCGGCCCGGTCGACTTCAACGCAACGGGCGGGGTGACCGCCGAGATCCTGATCTGGCAGGTCAAGGGCTGCCAGGTCGTGCCGGTGTTGACCGTATCCGGTTGAGACTCAAACAGCATAAATCCTCCTCTTTGTGCGAACGGGGTGGCTGCAACGGTCACCCCGTTCTGTTTGCCGCGCATTTTTACTGAACTTACAGATCAATGGATTGAGTTATTTTACTCATGAGGGCGGGAACAAGCCTCGACGAAAGATAGCAGCTTTTTTGCGTCGCACGTTGTGTGCGATGGATCTTTTCTTCCTGTGGCAAGGCGGCACGCTGAATGAGGCACTGTCGAGGTACGCCCTCAAGGAAAGCGATATCTGCTCCGGACGCCGCTCAAGGGAGTGTACGGCAAAGTGCTGCCGGGAGCAGGGGGTAGCCATCCTGCTGTCGGTGCGGGAAGTAAAAGAAGAGCGTGGTGCCAAGACCTCAGCCCAGGCCCTGTAACACCCTTTAGAAAGCAACTTTGAATTTACAACTGTAGAAGATGGGTTATAAATAAATTTTCACAATGCGCGCGTCGCATTAATTTACGCATTACTGTCTATTTAATGCGCGATTAATGCGCGCCATCATTGAGTTGCTCTATTTGCTTCCATTCATGACGCGCCCCTCTGCCTCGCCCTGGAGGTTGTATTTCTGGGTTCTCCTTACGCAATTCTCTCATAAGACGGACAACCTGATGGCGGTCTAAGTGTGTAATCTGACGGATCTCTGCATTACTCAAACCGGGCTCTCTACGTTGAGCTCTTTGTTTAAGGACGCTCAACACCCGAGTCTTGGCAGCTTCCCAGTCAATGCGGCGGTTTCGCTCTGGATGGCCGAAAGCCGATAGACGTCGATGTAGATCGGGACGGAGTATCCAGTATGTACCTCGACCGGTTCCCCCGCGTTCCAGATAGCCCAGATCGAGCTCCATGCGGCTCAGAGTTTCTTTAGCATTGCTCTCCGATTGCTGGGTGATCCGGGCTGCAGTTGTCGTGTCAATTTCCGGATGCCTCAGGAGATATTGGATGATAAGGAGATCTTCCACCGTCAGGATGCGATTCTTGTCGGCTTCTTCTGCGACGAATAGACGAAATGAGATTGAGAGATCGCTGGCACGAAAGATAACCCGGACGGCCTCGCCTTCGTCAATGATCTCAGGTGGCTCTTTACCCTCAATGAGGAGTGCATGGTACATCCGGCGCACTCCGAGGTTACTGCGATTGACGAGGCGTAAGCGGGTTAGAGCATCTACCAAGGCCGGGTTCCGCGGGACAGGCTCATGCCGCAGGATATTTTCTGGCGTTATACCACCAGGAAGACCACCGGGATTGCTGATCTCGAGACGGTTACGGAACTGCTTGATCAGAATGGGGCCGTGAAGCCGGTAGTCGGCATGGACAAAGGCGTTTAGCAAAGCCTCCCGTAAAGCGATTTCGGGATAAGTCCTGATCTCAAAGTGAAACAAGCCTTGGCGAACGGTAGTAATCGGGTTATCGGCCATGATCCGATCAGAAATGCGCTCTAAAGCAATCGGAAGTGCATTATATCCATCTGCGCGGTCTGAATAGTCCGTATCGGAGACCATGCGCAGATGCGTCCAGACATACCCGGGAAAATGTTCGCGAATTGCGTCCTCTGTACCGATCAGCAAAACTCCCGCTCTCAACAAATGCCCATCGCGTATGAGCCCCAAAGAGGAAAGTAATTCCTGGTCGGGCCGGCGTAACAAATCATCCGGGGCGTTTTCCCGTCGAGCCACTTCTCGCAGACGCTCCATTGCTGCAGCGGAAATCATGGCTCTGGGTCTACCAGGAACAGAGGTAGCAGTGAAGTCGGTCTCACCGGTTTCCACCATCACACGACGTCGTAGCGTACCTGTAAGTGGTTGACAATCCGTTCCGACGCGGATCTTACCGAGTCCACTTGTGTCCGTGTAAGGAGGCAGCCCCGGATAGATCTGCATCACGATAAGTCGGCCTGTCCCTTCTGGTACAGAAAGCTCCTGGAATACCGGGGTAAGTTTGGGATCAGTGGAATCGTAAACGGCTTTCTTCAGGCGATTGATGTCCACTTCTGGAGGAACTCCGAGGATCGCTTTTGCACGTCCTACAGCCTTGTCGTTTATCCCGAAGACTACCGTTCCTCCTCCACCGTTAGCCATGCAGATGGCCATTTCAACAACGCGATCTATTGAACGTTTCATGCTCTGGAAGTTCCATTCTTTAAAATCGAGGTCTTGGTCTTCGAGGGAATCCGCGGGCTGATGTTCAAGTTTATCAAGGAGCGTTCGGATTTCGTTAAGTTCGCGCATTACAACCTCTCCTGAAGTTTTCGCGCACGTTTACCACTTTGCCAACGCCGTATGCCCTCATGTTTGTACGGTTTCATTTCTCTCATCCAGCGGCCGATAAATCCTGTATCGTGACATCAGATTTGTCTCATTCCCCAGTTTATGATCGTATATACTCACGAGCAATTTGCGGCAAAGAGATGCCGAAATCAGTATCTTTCCCAACGGATCCTGCCTTCATCGTACTGGGTGCGGGGCGGCTTGCCCTCGGCCGGGACGCCGATCGGGATGAGGGCGAACGCATAGAGATCGGCGGGAAGGCCGACGAGCGGGCGGATCGAATCCTGTTTCGCATCGTCCATCCCGCACCAGGTGGCGCCGAGCCCGAGGTTGGCCACCGCCAGGAGGAGGTTCTCCGTCGCTGCGGCCATGTCCTGGTCGAACCACTTATACCCCTTCTTCCTCCCGAACGGGATCACGACCGCACCGGCGTCAACCCCGAAGTTTGCGTACGGGTGCGCAAGACAGAGCTTTTTGATCTTCTCCTTCTCGGTGACCACGATGAACTCCCACGGCTTGGCGTCGTTCGCCGACGGGGCGGCCATCGCCGCCTTCAGCGCCGTGATGAGCGCCTCCCGCGGGACCGGGTCTCCGGTGAACTTGCGGATCGACCTGCGCTTGGTGATGAACTGCAGAACGTCGGTCTCCATATTTAAACCTCCGGTTGCAAGTCTCGACAATACTTTACCGGGGAAGAGTCCCGCACGCGAATCCTTGCCTCGTCCTGTGATGGGAGTATCATCGCCTCAGGGAGGAGATGAAGAATGAACAACAAGCTATTGATCCTCGCGGTGATCGCGGCCGCCGTCGCCCTGCTCCTCGTCGGGCTCCCCCAGCGTACAACCGGGCCGAGCTGCCCGGGCGGGGGGGAGATCACCCCGATCCACACGATCCAAGGGGCAGGAGCGCGGAGCCCGCTCGTCGGGAATACGGTGACCGTCTCCGCAGTAGTGGTGGGGGACTTCCAGGGGAAGGATCACCTGAACGGGTTCTTCCTTCAGGAGGAGGACCAAGACGCGGATTCAGATCCCGCTACCTCGGAGGGGATCTTCGTCTACGACCCCGGTGATCCGGTCGACGTCCGACTCGGGGACCACGTCTGCGTCACCGGGACGGTCGCCGAGTACAAGGGCCTGACCGAGCTTAAGGACGTCACGAGCGTGGCGGTGCGCGGGCGCGCATCCCTGCCACACGCCGCGCGGGTGAGCCTCCCCATGCCGGACGAGGACGCGTTCGAGCCGGTCGAAGGGATGCGGGTGTTCTTTTCCCAGCGGCTGACGGTGACCGACGTTTACAACCTCGGTCGCTACGGCGAGGTCACCCTGTCCTCGCACCGGCTGTTCGCTCCCACGGAGATCGCTGCGCCGGGGCCT
>JAGGSO010000019.1 GCA_021159055.1 Candidatus Bipolaricaulota bacterium
GTTCAAGCATCCCGATGCCGGCAGCTCCGATGACCCCAATCCCTCCCTCATTGGCTACTGCTGCTGCCAAGCCGGACAAAGAGATCCCGACGCTCATCCCCCCTTGAACGATCGGTATCCTCGCTTCAATGTCTCCTATTTTCAGGCTTGGTATCTTTGCTGGGTTCACGAAGGATCACTTCCTTGTACCTATCTCGCCATTCACTCTGATATTCACATACCTTCCATTAATCACGTACATAATGCTACAGCTCAGCCATCGGTGTCGTCAATATCTGCCAGTGAATTCTCCGCAAGGCAAGAAAGAGCCGCTCCGTACCGCTTGTCGAGGAGGACGGGATCGGTCAATTCGGGTTCGTTTTTCATGGTCACATAGGGAACATCGATCCCGTTTATCGTAAGCTTCCCATGCGGCTCCGGCGCGATCACCTTCCAGTCGTCTGTTTTATAGGTCTCTTCCATTTCTTCCCCCGGGACGGAATGGGTGAGGATCGAATCGCGGGCCGCCTCGTCGTACCGGGCGCGGTTCCTCCGGGTCGACTCCGCGAACGAGACGTCGATGTACAGGATCGCTGCGTTTCTCAACACCTCAGGTGACAGATGCGTCAATGCCTCGCGGTATCCGTGCTCCCGACCGCGGGAAAACTCGACTATGAGGGTGTCTCCCGGGCCGGACTCGCGCATTGCGCTTCGTACCGCAATGTCCAACTTTTCTGTCAGGAAGGCCCACATCAGCGGGTCCACCACCGCGTAGTTTCCGTCCGCCGGACGGGAGTGGAGCCTTCCCCGCCCGAGCTTCTCCCAGATATCGTCTTCGATAAACTTCTCCCACAGGATGGGGAAATCGTCGATCACGCGGATGTTCCCGATGTGATAGCGCGTCGCCCGCTGCGAGAGGGGTGTTTTCTTCATGAAGTCGATGAACTCGCTCTTTCCGCTCGCCGGCCGGCCGAGGAGGAGAAGGAGCGGGAACACATCGTCTACCCGCACCTCACCGCTGACGTACCCGAGCCCGAGTATCTGTTCCAGCTCCGCGATGAATTCAGCCGGGTCGCGGTCGGCGTCGACCGTGACAAGCCGGGTACGCCGGGCGATATGCCAGGCATCGAGGCGGGAGAGCATCCGTCCCAGGGTCTCCGCATCGATGAAGTACTCGGGCGTATTTCGCCCGTTCTGCCGGGCGATCGAAACCTCGATCGGGGCAGCGAGCCGGATGTATAGGTCGGGGGAAAGGAGAGAGTCCTCGATTTCATCGTATGCCTCTACGAACCCGGTGTCCCCGAGTGCCTGGGCGTAGGCGAGGTGAACCCCGAGGTGTGACTCCTCGAGACAGAGCTTCCCGGCGGCGATCGCAGCCTCGATTGCCGCCTGCCTGCGCGGGAGAGCGGCGATGAGCGCTGCGGTGAGCCGTTCCCGCTCCGCGAAGATGTCGATCTTCTCCCGTTCGGCCACCTCCTTCACCAGCTCCGGGAATACGGCCACTCGCTCGGGGTAGAACCGGGCGAGCAACGCCAGCGCCTCGCTCTTCCCGAGCGCAGGCAACCCTTCGATGACCACGTAGCGCATCTCCTCTCCTTTCCGCCCGGTATTCTACCCGTAATCGGTACCGGTTTTAAGTCCGGTTCGACTTCTCGGCGCTCCCCTGTATAATGAGCCGATCCGTGAAGGGGGTTTTGGGATTGAAGAAGCTGATCATTGTCGAATCGCCGACCAAGGCGCGTACGATCAGTGCGTTTTTGGGGAAGGAGTACCTCGTCCTCTCCTCCCAGGGGCACGTGCGCGACCTGCCGAAGAAAGACCTGGGGGTGGATATCGAGAACGACTTCACCCCCAAGTTCGAGACCAAGCGCACCAAGCAGGTGAAGCTGCTGCGCGATGCGGCGAAGGGAGCACAGGCGATCTACCTTGCCACTGACCACGATCGCGAGGGGGAAGCGATCGCCTATGACCTTTACACGATCCTGAAGCGCGTCGTCCCGGACGAGTCCGCGTTCTCCCGGCCGGTGTTCAACGAGATCACAAAGCGGGTGATCCTCGAGGCATTGAAATCCCCGTCTCAAATCGATTTGAACAAGGTGGAAGCGCAGCGCACGCGGCGGATCCTCGATCGTCTCGTCGGCTATCAGGTGAGCCCGCTCCTCTCCCGCATCATCGCCGGGAGCAAGTACGAGGGACTGTCGGCCGGGAGAGTGCAGTCGGTCGCGCTCCGCTTCCTATGCGACCGCGAGGCCGAGATAGCGAGCTTCGTCCCCAAGGAGTACTGGGAGATCAGCGTCGAATTGAGCGATTCCGGTACGTTCGTCGCATCCCTTACCAAGAAGGATGGGAAGAAGTTCGTGGTTCGATCGGCAGGGGAGGCAGAAGCGGTTGAAGCCGAGCTTCGGGCCGCACGGATCGCGGTCAAGGCGGTGGAGGAGAAGGAGCGACTCCGCCAGCCGCCGCCCCCGTTCATCACGAGCTCGATGCAGCAGGCGGCTTCATCGACCCTCGGGTTCTCTCCCAAGCGGACGATGCGGGTTGCCCAGGAGTTGTACGAAGGGGTCGCCCTTCCGGATGGGACGACCGGACTGATCACCTACATGCGTACCGATTCCGTCCGGATGTCGGACGAGGCGATCGGGCAGGCGCGGAAGCTGATCGAGAGGAACTTCGGCAAGGAGTATCTCGCAGAGAAGCCGCGTCGCTACCGGAACAAGAAGCGCTCCCAAGACGCGCACGAGGCGATCCGGCCGACCGACCCAGCGCGGACCCCAGAGACGGTCGCCCCTTATCTATCCCCGGACCAGCGGAAGCTCTATACCCTGATCTACAACCGTTTCCTGGCGACGCAGATGGCTCCGGCCGTCTATCGCCAGCGGAAGGTGATCGTCCAGGCCGGGGATTACATCCTCGAGGCGGCCGGGAGCACCCTCGTCTTCCCCGGGTTTCTCAAACTCTTCCCCGAACCGAAAAAGAAGGATGAGCAGGAGATCCCGAGCGGGCTGCGTCAGGGTGAGGCCCTGAAGCTGGTGAAAATCGAGAAGGTGCAGAAGTTCACCGAACCGCCCCGTCGTTATTCCGAGGCCGGGTTGGTCAACCTCCTCGAGAAGGAGGGAGTCGGCCGGCCGAGCACGTACGCCTCGATCATCTCGGTGATCCAGGAGCGGGGCTACGCGGTGAAGGAGCGGGGGAGCCTCCGTCCCACCCTCCTCGGTCAGGTCGTCGTCGATTTTCTCAAGCGCTACTTCGCCGAGACGGTCGAGCCGAAGTTCACCGCGCATATGGAGGACGACCTCGATCGGATCGAAGAGGGGACCCTCACGCGGCTCGATGCCCTCCGCGAGTTCTACGCCCCGTTCTCCGCCCGGCTTTCCGCCCTGGAATCGGTCCTCGGGAACGGGGGGAAGCGGCCGTTCCGGGTGATGAGCGACCTGAATTGCGATAAGTGCGGGGCGCCGATGGAACTCCGCTACTGGAAGGGGACGTATTTCCTCGGCTGCTCCAACTACCCGGAGTGCAAGAACACGGTCAACCTCCCACCCGATCTTCCCTACAAGTACATCGACGGGAAGCTGATCGTGCGCGAGGCGCTCGCCGAGTACGCGGCGAAGGACGCGCAGACGATCCCCTGTCCGGAGTGCGGCGCGCCGATGGAGCTTCGCACCGGCCGCTACGGCCGCTACTACAAGTGCACCAACCCCGAATGCGGGAAGACCGCCCCGGTCTCGACCGGAGTTCCCTGCCCGAAGTGCGGGGAAGGGGTACTCGTCGAGAAGTATTCGACCAAAACGCGGCGCACGTTCTACAGCTGCAGCAATTATCCCAAATGCCGGTTCGCCGTCTCCGAGCGGCCGGTAAAGGTCTGCCCGAGCTGCGGCGCTGGGGTGCTGGTGGAGAAGGGCGGCAAGCTCAAGTGCACCAACAAGGAATGCGCCTACGAGGAGCCGATTGAGCCCTGATTACGCCTTCTCGGCGAGGAGCTTGAACCACTCCAGCCGCTTCCGGAGATCGGAGTCCTGCAGCTTGGCAAGCGCCTCTTTCTGGATCTGGCGGACCCGCTCGCGACTGATTCCGAACTCAAGCCCGACTTCGTCCAGGGTGCGCGGCTGGTAGTCGTTCAGCCCGTAGCGGAGCTCGAGGATCCGTCGTTCGCGCTCGGTCAGCCGCTCGTCGAGTGCCTTCTCCAGCTCCTGGACGAGCAGGTGCTCGAACGTCTCCTTCTCCGGCGACTCGGCGGTGCGGTCGGCGATGAAATCGCCGAGGACCGAGCCGTCGTCGTCGTAGCCGATCGGCATATCGAGCGAGGTCATGCTCTGGGCCGTCTTCTTCGCCTTGATGATGTTCTCCACCGTGGTGTCGAGCTCGTCGGCGAGCTCCTCCGGGGTCGGGGCCTCCCCGTACTCCTTCATGTGGCTCCGCTCGACCTGGTAGATCTTGCGGATCAGCTCGTTGATGTGGGTGGGAACGCGGATCGTGCGCGACCGGTTGGTGATCGCGCGCAGGATCGCCTGCCGAATCCACCACGTCGCGTAGGTGGAGAACTTGTATCCCTTGGTGTAGTCGAACTTCTCGATCGCCTTCATCAACCCGAGGTTCCCTTCCTGGATCAGGTCGAGGAACGGGAGCCCGCAGCCACGGTACTTCTTGGCGATCGAAACGACGAGGCGGAGGTTCGCCTCGGCGAGCTCCTCCTTGGCACGCTTGTCCCCGGCCTCGATCCGCTTGGCGAGACGGACCTCGTCCTCCCGGGTGAGGAGAGGGACGCGGCTGATCTCGCCGAAGTAGGTACGGATCGGGTTATCCGATCGCGACCGACGCTCCGGCTCCGCCTTGTGCTCCGGCTCCGGGGCGGTGCTCAGGTTCCCCTTAAGGTTGATCGTCGCCTTGTTTTCCTTCATCTCCTCTTTCCTCCTGAAAGCCCCATCGGGGATTACCCAGACAGAATCGGGCAGCCCGAGGGGCCCCCGATTCGTCATCAGTTCTTGATAAACTTAACTACCAATGATTTCTGTTCCCTCAGTCTCCGCCCTTAGTATAGCACACTTTTGCGAAAAAGTGAAGTAACCCGGAACCGACGATCAAGTCAAGAAAAGCGGCACAAATTTCTGGGCTTTCGTATCCACCAGGCCGCGGTCGGTCAGGCGCAGCTCAGGGATCACCGGGAGCGCAAGAAGGGAGAAGGTCATGAACGCGTTGTTCAACCGGCAGCCGCACTCCTCAAGTCCGCGGTGGAGTCGCTCCGCCTGTGCCGCCACCTCCTCGGCCGGTGCGGAAGACATCAGCCCTGCAATCGGAAGCGGGATCTCGGCCAGGACCTCATTCCCGCGGACGAGGCAGACACCGCCTCCCATCTCCGCCACCCGGTTCCCGGCTTGCGCCATTGCATTTGGATCGGTCCCCATGATCAGGAGGTTGTGGGAGTCGTGGGATACGGTGCTCGCCAGGGCGCAGCGCGGGGAGAGCCCGAACCCGGATACGAATCCGTGGCCGATCCTCCCGCTTCGGTGGTGCCGCTCGACGACCGCAAGGAACGCGAGATCCCCGTCGGTAGGAAGTCTGACCTTTCCGTCCTCCACCGGGAGCTCCACCGTCCGCGCGTTCGTGATCACCTGGTTCTCCACCACCCCGATCGCGCGAGCGGCCACAGTTCCGGAATCAATCGGGGCATCGACCTCGAAATCGGCCGGGGTGAGGGAGCGAGCGAGGTGAACGCTGTCCCGCGCTTCCGGGGGATAGGCGGGCGGGGTGATCTCGACCGTGAGTTTCCCATCGGCGGCAACCACCGCTCCATCGGCGAGCACGAGCTCGATCGGGAGGCTCTTCAAGTCGGATGTGATGATGATGTCGGCAAACCGCCCCGGGGCGATGCAGCCGACGTCGTGCGATACCTTGAAGTGCTCGGCTGTGTTCAGGGTCGCCATCTGGATCGCGGTGATCGGCGGGAGGCCGCTCTTGATCGCAAGGCGGACGACGTCGTCCATGTGGCCATCCGTTACTAAGGTACCGGGGTGACGATCGTCGGTGCACAATGCGACCCGGTGTGGGTCGATCCCGGATTCAGTCACCGCGGATAGTTGAGCGACGAGATCGTGCCAGGCCGAGCCCTGGCGGAGGAACGCGATCATCCCCTGACGCACGCGTGCGATCGCATCCGCAGCGGTCCTCCCCTCATGATCGTCGCTCGGCCCAGCAGCGGCGTAGGCGTGAAATCCCGCCCCGAGCTCTGGGGAGGCATAGTGCCCGCACACGGTCTTACCGGCGCGAAGCGTCGCCGCGATCTCGGCGTGCAGCTTCTCGTCGCCGGCCGCGACTCCCGTGTAGTTCATCACCTCACCGAGCCCGATCACGTTCGGCCAGGTGAGGGCCTCTTCCACCTCGGTCGGACCGATCTCTCCCCCGGTCGTCTCGAACCCTGGTGCAGCAGGAACGCAGGACGGGACTTGCACGTAGATCGCCAGCGGAACGGTTCGGGCTTCATCTGCCATCAGCTTCACCCCGGGCAGGCCGAGCACGTTTGCGATCTCGTGGGGGTCGATAAACGCACCGGTCGTCCCGTGTGGGAGGACGGCGCGAGTGAACTGGGTCACGGTGAGCATCGAGCTTTCCACATGCATGTGAGCATCGAGGAGACCGGGGACGAGGTACCGTCCGGCTGCCTTCACCACCGTTGTCTCCTCCCCGATCAGCGGGGATGCGTCTGGACCGCAGTACGCGATCCTCCCTGCATACACAGCGATATCGGTATGATCGATGATCTCCCCCGAGCAGACGTTCACCCAGCGGCCGTCCCGAATGACCAACGTAGCGGGGCGGCGCCCCATCGCCACAGCCGCGAGTTCCCGAGTTACCTCATAAAGCGGGATCCTTTTCCGCATCGATGCCCTCCTTTTTTGCACCCGCCTATTCTACCGGAAAAGCGGGGAAAGGAAAGCGTTGCAAATGATATCGAGACGCAGCTTGACGCAAGCGCATTCTGAAAGTATACTCGTTTCGCCAATCCACTAGGTCGAAACAGAGGGCCGGCTGCGGTTCAGGCCGACAGTCGGTGAAACTAAAAGCTTTCGAGCGGTGTGGTTGATCGATTCGGAGCCGCACCCTCGGGCAAGGAGGGAGAAACAGTGAAAAAAGTTTGGTTAATCGGCCTCGTGTTCGTGTTGGTCCTTGGGTTGATGGCGGTGGCGGCGGTGAAGAACCCCGATACCCTCGTCGTCGCTACAATCGGGGACCAGAACACGATGGACCCAGCGTGGTGCTATGACACTGCGAGCGGTGAGGTCATCTGGAACACGATGGACAACCTGTTCCAGTACGATGGCGAAAGCACGGAGAAGCTCCTCCCGATGCTCGCTACGGTTGTCCCAACCCTTGATAATGGTTTGATCACTCAGGCCCCGGACGGGACGACCTATATCGACGTCCCGATCCGCAAGGGAGTGAAGTTCCACGACGGTACTGAGCTTACCCCGGAGGACGTAGAGTACTGCATCGAGCGGGCGATGATCTTCGACCGCTCGGGTGGCCCGTCCTGGATGTTCTGGGAGCCGTTCAGCGGGATCAAGTACGGGTCGATCGAGGACTGCGCCAAGGACCTGGCCGGGGTGGACGATTTCTCCAAGGTCCCGCCGGAGATCCTGAAGAAGGTGTACGACGAGTGGGTCGACCCGGCGGTGGAGGTTAAGCCGGGGAACATCGTCGAGTTCAAGCTCCCCAAGCCGTATCCTCCGATCCTGCAGATCCTGACCCATGGTGCGAGCTGGTCGGCGATCTACAGCAAGGCGTGGGCGATCTCCAAGGGGGCGTGGGATGGCAAGGCAACGACTTGGCAGAACTACCACGACCCGGAGCGGGAGAACGATCCGCTGTACGACTCGGAGATGGGTTCCGGACCCTACATCCTGACCAAGTGGGATCCGGGAGTGGAAGTGACCATGGAGGCGTTCGACGACTATTGGGCCGGTGCTCCTAAGATTAAGCACGCTGTCATCAAGACAGTTGAGGAGTGGGGCACCCGCCGGCTGATGCTCGAGTCGGGCGATGCCGATATCGTTTACGTCCCGCGCCAGTACCTGTCCCAGGTCGAGGGAATGGACGGAGTGCGGATAATCACCGGGCTTCCCACCCTTTCCAACGCCGTCGTCTTCTTCAACTCCGGTGTGACCGAAGGTAGCAAGTACGTCGGTAGTGGTCAGCTCGACGGGAACGGGATCCCGCTTGACTTCTTTGCTGACGTCAACGTGCGCAAGGCGTTCTGCTACGCGTTCGACTACCAGACCTACATCGACGAGGCATGGCTCGGCCAGGCGATTCAGCCGACCGGTCCGATCGTGAAGGGCCTGGCATACTACCCGGAGAATTCCCCGGTCTACACCTACGACCTCGCCAAGGCAGAAGAGTACTTCAAGAAAGCCTACGATGGTCAGGTATGGGCAAAGGGGTTCAAGATGACCGCGGTGTACAACTCGGGTAACGACCAGCGGAAGACCGCACTTGAGATCCTGCGGGACAACATCGAGTCACTGAACCCGAAGTTCCACATCGACGTGGTCGGTGTGCAGTGGTCGTCGTTCCTCGACGCGTTGGTCGGCGGACAGATGCCAGTGTACATGCTCGGATGGCTGGCTGACTACCCTGACCCGCATAACTTCGTGTCGCCGTACATGAGCAGTACGGGTACGTTCATGGGGTTCCAGGGTGACGCGTTGGTCAACCTGGCAAAGGAGAAGTTCGATCCGTTAATCGAGAAGGGAATCACCCAGCTCGCCCCGGAGGATCGCCGTGCCACCTACGCTGAGCTGCAGAAGCTCGCGTACGACTACGCGATCGACATCTTCCCAGTACAGGCGACGGGTGTACACGTAGAGCGGACCTGGGTCAAGGGTTGGTACTACAACCCGATGCGCCCGGGGACCGACTTCTACTCCCTGTCGAAGTCGGAAGACTAATCCTTAACTGAACTTCAATGGGGGCGAGTGGATGATCACTCGCCCCCTCATCAAACGAGGGGAGAGGGCGGATTTAGATTATGATTGCCTACATTATCAGGCGGTTGTTTTTGCTCCCTATTGTCCTTATCGGGCTTTCTTTATTGATCTTCGGCATGATGCAGCTCCTCAGCCCGTACGATCGCTTAAGCACGTATGTACGCGATCCGGCACAATTGAAACAGGGGCCTGAGGTGCTGAAACAACTGATGGACAAGTACGGGCTGAACGATCCGATTTGGGTCCAGTACGGCCGTTGGTTGAACAACGTTATCCACGGCAATCTCGGGTACTCGGAATCGGCGAACATGGAGGTAACTAAAGCGATCATGCGATTCCTGCCCGCCACGGCGCAGCTTGCCCTGTTCGCTGCAATCCCGGTGGTTTTCGGAGGGATATGGCTTGGGATGGTGTCCGCTGTCCATCACAATGGGTTGATCGATCATACTACGCGAATAATGGCTCTGACCGGGTGGTCACTTCCTACATTCGTGATGGGGCTCCTGTTGTTGATGATATTCTATGGGTGGCTGGGGTGGTTCCCCTCGGGCGAGCTGAGCAACTGGGCCGCGCGCATCGTGGACTCACCGCAGTTCGTGCGTTACACCGGGATGAACGCAATCGACGCTATTCTCAACGGTAACCTTGCTGTGTTGGGCGATACCCTCCGGCATCTCATTCTCCCGGTGTTCACCCTCGCGTACGTCCAGTGGGCGCTCCTCTTGCGTGTTATGCGTTCCTCCATGCTTGAGACCCTGAGACAGGATTACATCACCACCGCCCGTGCCAAGGGGGTGGCGGAGCGAGTGGTGATCAAAAAGCACGCCCGGGCGAACGCCCTCCTCCCGGTGATTACGATCGCCGGAGTGATGGTCGCTGGGCTCCTCCGCGGAGTGGTGATCACAGAAACGATCTTTAACTACCACGGACTAGGATTGTTTGCCGTCCAGGCGGCGCAGCAGCTTGATTTCTCGGCGATCATCGGATTTGCCCTGTTTACTGGTATGCTGATGATCCTTACCAATTTGATCGTCGATCTCCTTTATGCGTACATCGATCCTCGGGTAAAACTGGGTTAGGGGGCGAAGGAAATGTATAACAAAGCTGAAACCGAAACGCACGGGAAACTCTTCTCGCTCGTGATGTGGTTTGTCCTGATTCCGGTGCGAATTTACCGCTCGAAGATCCTGCGCAAGCTCCTCAAGAATCCGATTTCCGTTGCCGGCTTTGCTCTTGTAATATTCTTCGCGGTGATTGCAATCCTCGCTCCAGTTCTTGCCCCTCCGGCCCGCCCGAGTCGCCCGTATCAGATCCCCCGTTCCGGTTACAGCGCTATCCCCAAGCCGCCGAGTCCGGAACATCCGTTTGGAACGACCGAGGGACAGTACGATATCTACTACGGCATCATTTGGGGGACGCGAACCGCGTTCTACGTGGGACTGGTGGTCGTAGGAGCGGCTGCTGGGATTGGAATCGTCATCGGCTCCTTCTCCGCTTATTATGGAGGCCTGATTGATGAAATTGTAATGCGAATCACTGATATATTCATGTCGTTCCCGTTCCTCGTTGCTGCAATGGTCTTGACTACGATTCTCGGGAAGGGGCTCGATAAAGTTATCGTTGCATTGATTGTATTTGGATGGATGAGCTATGCGCGCGTTATTAGAAGTGAAATACTAAGTATAAGAGAATTAGCTTACGTAGAATCCGCGCGGGCAATAGGAGCAAACGACGCACGGATAGTCCTTCGACATGTCCTTCCGAATGCCATTTATCCGATCCTCGTACAGGCGTCGATGGACATCGGTTCCATGGTGTTGACCGCAGCTGCGCTCAGCTTCCTCGGGGTCGGAGCCGAGCCCGGATATGCCGACTGGGGCCAGATGATCAGCTTTGCCCGCAACTGGATCCTTGGTGGGCAGGGTAACCCGTTGCAGTACTGGTACACCGTTATCTATCCTGGTGCCGCCATCCTGTTCTTCTGCCTGGGTTGGAACCTCCTTGGAGACGCATTGCGGGATGTGCTCGACCCACGCATGAGGGGGAGGAAGGCATAGCCGGAGCGGGGCGGAAATGCTGAGCTACATCCTGCGGCGGCTCTTGCTTGTTCCATGGGTATTGCTTGGACTTACGTTCGTCATTTTCGGTTTTCTCCAGCTGCTTGGACCTAACCAACGCTTGAGCACTTACGTGCGCGATCCGGCTCAGCTGAAACAAGGCACGGAAGTACTGCGCCAGTTGGCACACAAATACGGGCTGGACGACCCAATATGGGTCCAATACGGCCGTTGGTTGAACAACGTGCTTCATGGTAACCTCGGGTATTCCGAATCAGCGAACATGCCAGTCGATCGCGCGATACTCCGCTTCCTTCCGGCATCGACCGAGCTCGCACTGTATGCAATCCTTCCCATGATCATGGGGAGCATCTGGCTCGGCACCATTTCCGCAGTCCACCATAACGACCCGATCGATCACGCTACGCGGGTAATGGCGTTAACGGGTTGGTCTTTTCCCACCTTCGTGTTCGGACTGCTGGTTTTGATGCTTCTATACAAGTGGTTCCCAGCCGGGCGGCTGAGCATCTGGGCTGACCGGATTGTCAACAGCCCGGAGTTCATTCGGTACACCGGGATGAACACGTTCGATGCGATTCTGAACGGCAATTGGGCGGTGTTCCTCGATGCCATCCGCCATATGGTCCTTCCGGTGATCACCCTCTCTTATGTCTCCTGGGCGTTGATCCTACGGGTCATGCGCTCTTCGATGCTCGAGACCCTGAGACAGGATTACATCACCACCGCACGGGCCAAGGGGCTGCCGGAGCAAGTGGTGATCAAGAAGCACGCCCGGCGGAACGCGATGCTCCCGGTGGTCACCCTCGCTGGGCTGACGGTCGCCGGGCTGATCAACGGCGTGGTGATAGTGGAGACGATATTCAACTACCACGGGTTGGGGCTGTTCGCCGTCCGTGCCGCACAGCAGCTCGACTTCGCCGCCATCCTTGGGTTCGCTATGTTCAATGGGTTGCTCCTTGTGGTGACAAACCTGGTGATCGACATCCTGTACGCGTACCTCGATCCGCGGGTAAAGCTCCAATAACGCCCTCACTTGTTCCACGGCGCCATCAATGGGTGGCGATCGTAGTTGTATCCCCCCTGGATCTTATGCGGGGTGTCGCCGATCCCGTCGCTGTTTCTGTCCCGTCCGTGGTATTGTTTTCCCCAGAAGTTCCCTTCGCTTCCGTTGTCCCACACGTTGTAACCGGAGTCCATCACCACCGCTTCGAAGAAGTTGTTGTGGAAGATGCGGTTTCCGCCGCTCCCAAGGTACAGAGAAAGACCGGCACGGCCGCGGAACGAGTTCTCGACGATCAGGTTGGACGTAGAACTGTCCATGATCACGATCCCGCTGTTCCGACCCGAGAACTCATTCCCGATTATGGTGCTCCCGCGGCAGTGCGACATTCGGATCCCCATCCCGGTACAGTCGAGAAACCGACACTTCCGCACCCGCGCTCCGGATAGATCCTTGAGGGAGAGCCCGAGAGCATCGGCGTGGAACTCGCACCCCTCTAACGCGACATGTGGGCTGTTGATCACTTCGATTCCGACACGAGATGCGCTCTGCACCATCACATCCCTGATCAAGATGTACGCCTTGACCCCGGTGATCACGATTCCATAACCGGTTGTGCTCCCGTCGATTACCCAATCCGCGATTATGAAAGGATCGGATTCCGTCCCGCTTCCCTCGGTAATCCCGTTCGTTCGGATCAGGTCGCCGGGCGCGGAGATGGTGATCGGATCATGCTCAGTGGCCGCAAACCCGACTGCGTGTATGAGGAGCAGAGCGATCAATGTCGGGATAAAAAGCATCTGTTTCATCGTGCACCTCCTCGCTTTGTTCACGAACGATCCTAGCACTCGTACGATGCCGGAATCAAGGGGACAGATGAACTGCGCTGGGGCGTAAAGCATGTCCGCACAGTTGCGGTCGGGGTTCGTTTCATTTCGTCTTCGGAGCGGATAGGCTGCAGTGATGAAAGGGGGAATGATGAATAATCGTAATCCGCGCCGGTGGTTGTTGGTCCTGGTCGGGCTTTCCGCCATGCTGTGGGGGCTGTTCGGCTGTACCGGAGAGGCGCCGCGCGTCGCGTTGGATGCGGCGGTGACGAACGGGCAGGCGCCGCTCGAGGTGCCGTTTGACCTGTCCCATTCCGATATTCCGCCGGGGATAATCGTGCACTACACCCTCGACTTTGGCGACGGAACCCCACCAGCGACCGGGACCGACCTCGGCGTTGTCGTTCACCACACCTACGAGAACGCCGGTGTGTTCACCGCCACCCTCACGGTAACGGATGGCGAGGGGCATCAAGGGACTGATTCGATCACGATCACGGTGAGCTTCGCTCCGCCTCCGGTCGGAACGGGCGTGGGAATGACCGCTCCCGATTTCACCGCCCATACCACCGATGGGGGTGAGATCACCCTCTCCGACTACCGCGGTCAGGTGGTGATCCTCGAGTTCTGGGGAGCGTGGTGCACGCCGTGCAAGAAGAGCATGCCCCACCTGCAGGACCTCTACGATCAATACCATGACCAAGGGCTCGTCGTCGTGGCGGTGAGCACCGATCAGGACGAACAGGACACGATCGACTACCTCGCCGCGAACGGCTACACTGACTTTATCAGCGTCTGGGAACCGGGAGGGAAGCACGAAAGCCCGATCACCAAGCTGTACAAGGTGGCGAGCCCCCTCGTTGGGATCCCACGGACGTTCCTGATCGACCGCCAGGGGGTGATCCGCTACGTCGGCCATCCCATGGATCTCGACGCCCAGCTCATCCAAGGACTCCTGTGAACCCGCCCCGGCGCCAGCGGCGGAGCCACACGAGGACGAGCCCTGATCCGATGAGGCCGACGGCGCTCCCGAACGGGAAGACGGCGGACAGTCCGAACGCATCGGCGATCAGTCCGGAGGCAGGAGGTCCGATCATCTGGCCGGCGGCGAACGCCGATCCCTGCAACCCGGCCAGGGTCCCCATTCCGTGCGTCCGGCCGAGCTCGGTGCGGAACGCGAGGATCGACGCCCGCGACAGGGCCGAGAGCGCCCCGATCGCGAACATCGTCCCTACGATCCCTCCCACCCGATGGATGAACGGGACGGCGAGGAGGAGGAGAGGGGCGCCGACGCTCCCGAGGATGATCTGAGGGAAGCGGGGGAAGCGGTCGGCGAGGAATCCAAACGGGATCTGAAGGAGTCCTCCCCCGAGCATGTACACCGACAGGACCAGCCCGATGCTCGCCTCCCCCAGTCCGGCGCTCGCTGCCGCGAACAGGGGATAGAACGTGTTGAACCCCTGCCGCCAGAACCCGCGCGTGGCGACGTAGATGCAGATCGCCTTTACCCCGTCGTTGCTTATCACCTCCCGCAGGGGGACGATCTCCGTCTCGGCACAGCGCTCATCGCGCCGGGCGTGGTCAGCCGGAACGGTCCGAGCCACGAGGAGGAGCGCGATCGTGCTCAGCGCTCCCATCCCGTAAAACGCCGCTTGGTACGAGAATGCCGCACTCAGGCTCCCGCCGAGGAGCGGGCCGAGCGCCATCCCGAGGAACATCGCGGAGTAGAACCCGTTCATGTACCGCCCCTCCTTCCCCGGTGGGGTGATGTCCCCGATGTAGGCCTGGGCGATCGGGGTCACCATCACCGACGCCCCTCCCTGGATGAGGCGAAACAGGCCGAGCTGCCACAAGCTCGAAGCGATGGCGTACAGGATGGAGACGACAGCATACCCAGCCAGACCAGCGACGAGCATCCGCTTCCGCCCGATCCGGTCGGAGATGCGACCGAGGATCGGCCCGAGCAGGCTGCGAGATAGGGAGAACGCTGCGATCACAAGGCCGATCGATACCCCGGTGGCGGAGAACGTCTCGGCGTAGAGGGGGAGGATCGGAGCGATGATCCCCACCCCGATCATGGCGACGGACACGGCGATGAACAGGCTGATGAACGTTTTCCGCATCTGGCTCCTTATGCAGTCTGGTCCCGGTTAAGATAGCCGATGGTCGCGTGCGTGTCCACCCCTTGCCCGGCTGATTTTTGGGGGATATGATCCCTTCCCGTGACCAACAAGGAAGGAGTTCGTGAACGCGCAGTCTCGTGGCGGCGGGTGACCCCGCTTTTTCTCGGCCATCTGGTCACGGACGGATTCGGGGGCTTCTTCGCTCCCCTCCTCCCGCTTCTGATCGACCGGCTCGACCTCTCCCTCGCCATGGCCGGGGTGTTGGGGACGATCCGCATCCTGAGCGGCTCCCTCACCCAACCCGTCCTTGGCTACCTTCTCGATCGGGCGCAGCGCCCGATCCTTGCGGTTGTCGGCCCGATCATCGCTATCCTGGCGATGGGCTCGATCGGCTTGGTGAACAGTTCCTGGCAGCTCGCTGTGCTCCTCGCCGTCGGTGGGCTGGGAGTCGCCCTGTTCCATCCGGCGAACGCCTCCCTCGTCGCCACCACTGGAGGGGGAAAACGGGGGTTGGCGATGGCGTTCTTCTCTGCCGGAGGGACGCTCGGCGGGGCACTCTCCCCGCTCATCATCGTCCCCTACGTGAACGCCCTTGGTCTGGAGAGGACCCCGTGGCTGATCCTCCCTGGATTGGCCGCCGTCGGGCTGATCGCTGTTTCCATCAGTAACAACACCACCGCCTATCGGCCGACGACCGCGCCGCCACGGGAGCGGTTCAACCTGCGGGGGCTGCCGCCTGCGCTCATCGCCATCTGGCTCGTGATCGTCTTCCGTTCCCTTGCTGGGACATCGTTCTGGAACTTCCTCGCCGTCCTGATAACCCAGCGCGGCGCCTCGACCCTCCTCGGCGGGGCCGGGATCAGCCTGTTCTCCCTGGCCGGGGCATTGGGCGGATTCGTCGGTGGGGCGCTTTCCGATCGGATCGGGCCACGGTGGGTCATGTTCGGCTCTCTCCTCCTCTCCTTCCCGTTCCTCCTTTTGTTCTTGCACGGTCCGGCCGCGCTTTCGCTCATCTTCCTCGGGCTAGCCGGCTTCTTCCTGTTCGGCTCCACCCCGGTCGGGATCGTCGCCGCCCAACGCCTCCTCCCGGGAAAGACAGGCCTGGTCTCCGGATTGGTGATGGGGTTCGCCTGGGGAGTGGGAGGGCTCCTCCTCACCCCGATCGGCTGGCTCGCCGACCTGTACGGTCTCGTACCCGTGATGACCGGGGTCGCCTTCCTTCCTCTCGTCGGAGCAGGACTTGCTCTCCTCTACCGCGAGCCGATGGAATAGCGGGCGGGGCGGTTGCCCCGCCCGAGCGGTCAATTCTGCGATTCGACGATGAACTGGTAGTAGATTGGGATCTGAGTGGCAAACCCGTCGGCGGACGTGGTCTGCGAGAGCGTTATCCGCACGTGTGTCCCGACCACCTGCTCCAGCCCGCGTGCGAAATCGGTGAAGTACTTCAGCCCGCGGTCCTGTCGGTCGGAGAATGTCGTAGTGCTCCAGGTTCTGAACGGACCTCCCGCCACTGAAACCTCCACGGTCACGGTGATCGCATCCCCGTCCCGCAGCTCGGACAGGTCGATCCAGCCGGAGAGGTCGAACGCGGCGGTGGT
>JAGGSO010000020.1 GCA_021159055.1 Candidatus Bipolaricaulota bacterium
TGAAGGAGGTCAAGCGCTACGGCGGGAACGTAAGCTCGTTCGTCCCCAAGTGTGTGGACGATGCCCTGGCGCGGAAGTTCGGTCAGACAAGCGGGAGATGAGCTTCCCCGTGGTTTGATTTGTGCACCAACCCGATTCTCACTACCATGCCGTGGGAGGTGCGTGATGAAACTGTGTGCGGGGATTGTAGTCGCAATCGCGCTCGGTTGGGTAGTCGCAGTGCAGGCGGTACAGACCCCATCCACCGTGATTTTTGGCCCGAGTTGGGTGATGAGTGTAACCGATGGGGACACGATCACTGTGCGCCTGCCGAATGGCGAACCACTGAAGGTACGCTACCTCGGAATAAATGCCCCTGAGCTTTCTGACGAGGAACACTCAGGGCAAGCGGCAAAGGACGCAAACTCAGCGTCAGTGAAGAATCGAAACGTGTGGTTAGAGGTGGAAAGGACAAACGGCGACTTCCGCCGCGGTCGCGATAGGCGTGTGTTGGCGCATGTCTTTTCCGATGCAGAACGCACCCAACTCGTGCAGCAGGCATTGGTAGAAAAAGGCCTGGCGCTTATCGATCTTCCCGGGCTGACCGATCGGGAGATCGCTGCGGACGACTTCTCGATCCGCTACGCTGATCAGTTGATTGCCGCCCAGATAGAGGCGGCGCAGAATCGACGCGGCGCGTGGAACTTAGATGACTTTTACCCTGATGCGGACCTGGCCATCGCCGCGATCAAGTTCTGGGGAGAGAAGGAAGCCGTGTACCTCATAAATCGCGGCAGTGAACCGCTCGAGCTCGCTGACGGTTGGGTTTTGATGGACGCCTCCGCGGGGAAAAGTAAGAAAGAGGGGAGGAATCCTGCGCACGCGCTTTCGTTTGCTGAATTCTTCGGGCCGAGCTGCGTCCTTCCCCCGGGAGGAAAACTGATCATCTACTCCGGGGCGGGAATACCCCCAGAGATGCGGGGGAGGATCACTGGCTGCGGCACTGGTAAAGTGGAGGTTTACTGGACCCGGCGCAAGGTCTGGGACAACGATGGTGACACCGCATATCTCCTTGGGCCTGATGGGAAGCTGTATTTCATCTATTCCTATCCGCCATTCCGAGAAAGGTGAGGGTCACTTTCGGTAGCCGGGAACGCTTTCCATCGCGATCTTTCCTGCAGCGGACAAAAACTTAGGGATGCGCGAATCGCGGAGTCCGTAGTAGACCCTCTTCCCCTCCCTCCGACGGGAGAGGTAACCCCGATCGTACAGGACGCGCAGATGGGAGGAGGTATGGGCTTGCGACAGCCCAATCTCACCGGCGATCTCCCCCACGCACCGCTCGTTGGCAAACAACGCGCATAGGATGCGGATCCGCGTCGGATTGGAAAGAGCGGATAAGAACTCGGCAATCGCACAACACGTCCTTTCGTCCATCTCCACCTCGCCTTGAGAGCATTTAAATATTATTGTATCATGATGTTACCATGCCAAGTCGAAAAAAGAAAGACAAGAAGCGTTCATTATTCCGAACCAGGTCAGCGTGGATCGTCGCCTCCGTCGTGCTCGTCCTCGCCGTCGGCGGTGGGGTGACCGCCGGGATCCTCCTCGGGCACCGGGCGGAGACCGTCCCGATCACCCCGGCCCAGCCGGCAGAGCCGGAGCCGACAACGCCCGATCAACCCGCGGCCGCTCCCTCCGCCTCTTCGACGGAAGGCTCGGTTCCGGTGGGAATCGAGGTCGGGGAGCGGGCACCCAACTTCACCCTCCCCGACCTAAACGGCAAATCGGTATCTCTCTCCGACTTCCGCGGCCACGTCGTCATCCTCGACTTCTGGGCGAGCTGGTGCCCTCCGTGTCGGGCATCGATGCCGCAGCTGCAGCGGTACTACGAGGAGTTCAAGGACCGCGGCCTCGTCCTCGTCGGGGTGAGCCTCGACCGGAGCGCGGAGGATGCGCGCTCGTTCCTGGAGGCGAAGGGATACCACGATCTCATCCCGCTGTGGGGATCGGTGTCCGCCTCGCAGAGCGTGGCACGGGAGTACGGGATCTATGGGATTCCCCATACCTTCGTGTTGGATAAGGATGGGGTGATCAGGTTCTCCGACCATCCGATGCGCCTCACCGAGTCGTTCCTCGCGTCATTGTTCAAATAGGGTACAATCTGACATCAGTCTGCTGAAGGAGGACGGATGTCGGATATTCTTGCTCTGTACAAAGAACACCTGCGCGAGATCGGGAAACTCTCTTCCAGCCTTGCCCTTCTCCACTGGGATCAGCGGACCCATCTCCCGGAGAAGGGGCATCCCGCCCGCGCCGAGGTGATCGGGAAGCTCGCCAAGATGGTGTTCGAGCTCTCCACCTCCGATGCCCTCGGCCATTACTTGGAGGAGCTGGAGAAGCGAGATGACCTTTCGGAACTGGACCGGGCAAGCGTCCGGGTGGTGGGGAGGGACTACCGCCGTTACAAGGCGATCCCGCCCGATCTGTTCGAGGAATTTGCCATTGCCCGGGCGGAGAGCGAGACAGCGTGGGAGAAGGCGCGGGCCGAGTCTGACTTCGCCGCTTTCCGGCCCCATCTCGAGAAAATGGTGGACTACTCGCGCCGGTTCGCTGAGTACTTCGGATATGAGGAGAACCCATACGACGCCCTGATCGAGGAGTACGAACCCGGGATGACCGCCGCCCAACTCGCCGGGATCATCACCCCACTCCGGGAGAGGCTCGTCCCGTTCATCAAACGCCTGGTCGAGGACGGGACGCGGCCGCGCACCGACTTCATCTCCGGCGAGTACGCGGAAGACGGGCAGCGCCAGCTCTCCCTGCGGGCGCTGGAAGCGATCGGGTACGATTTCTCCGCCGGGCGTCTCGACACCACAGTCCACCCGTTCACGATCGGGGTCGGACCCGGTGACGTGCGCGTTACCACCCGGTTCCTCCCCGACGATCCGTTCTCCGGGCTGTACAGCTCGATCCATGAGGGCGGACACGCCCTGTATGAGCAGGGGATCCCGGACGAACTCCGCTGGACAGGCCTCGACGACGGAGCATCGATGGGGATCCATGAGTCCCAGTCGCGAATGTGGGAGAACATGGTCGGACGGGGGCGCCCGTTCTGGGAGTACTTCGCCCCACTCGCAGGGGAGGTGTTCCCTGCGTTCGCGAAGGTTCCCCCGGAGGAGATCTATCGGGCGGTGAACGTGGTCGAGCCGTCCCTGATCCGGGTGGAGGCGGACGAGGTCACCTACAATCTGCACATCATGCTTCGGTTCGAGCTCGAGGAGGGGTTGATCAACGGGAGGATCGCGGTGTCGGACCTCCCTGAGCTGTGGAACGAGGCGATGGATCGCTACCTCGGGGTCGTCCCGGAGGACGACGCCCACGGGGTGCTGCAGGACGTACACTGGTCCGGCGGGATGTTCGGCTACTTCCCCTCCTACATGCTCGGGAACCTGTACGCCGCCCAGTTGTACGCGAAGGCACAGGAGGAGATCCCGGACCTGGAAGGGAAATTCGCCGCGGGTGACTTCTCCCCGCTTCTTTCCTGGTTGCGGGAGAAGATCCACCGGTTCGGGAAGATCTACGACCCGGTCGACCTCCTCGAGCGGGCGACCGGAGAGAAGCCTGATCCCAACTACTTCGTCGACTACGTGATTCGGAAGTACTCCGCGGTCTACGGGCTGTAAGATGAAGCGGGGCCGCAGTCACGGCCCCGCTTTCGGTTATTACGGAATGAAGTCCATCCCATCGTCGATCCGTGCCACAGCGTGGGCGATCAGCTTGGCGATGTTGTTCACGTCTCCCAGATGGACGATCTCGCACGGGGAGTGCATGTACCGGTTCGGAACCGAGATCAGGCCGGTCGCCACTCCGGCGCGGGTGAGCTGGATCGCGTTTGCGTCCGTCCCGGTCCCGCGCGGCGCTCCCTCGATCTGATACGGGATGTGCTCTCGCTTCGCCGTATCGACCAGAAGGGAGAAGACCTTGGGATTGATGTTCGGGCCGCGGGCGATCATCGGGCCCTTCCCCATTTTGATGTCACCGACCATCTTCTTCTCGTTCCCCATCCCCGGGGTGTCAGTGGCGAATCCGACGTCGACCGCGATTCCAACCTTGGGATCGATTCCGAACGCGCTCGTCCGCGCCCCGCGCAACCCCACCTCCTCCTGCACCGTGGCCACGGCGTAGATCGCCGCCTTCGGATTCAGCTTAGCGGCAATCCGCGCCGCCTCGAGGACGATGAACGCGCCGATCCGGTCGTCGAACCCGCGTGCAGCGACGAGGTCGTTGCGCAGCTCGGTGAACGAGTAGTCGAGTACGGCAGGATCACCGATCTCTACAAGCTTTTCCGCCTCGGCCTTATCCTTCGCCCCGATGTCGATCCACAGATCCTCGAACTTGACGACCTTCTTCCGCTCCTCGTCCTTGAGCAGGTGGATCGGCTTGCGGCCGATCACCCCGAGGACGGTCCCGGCCTTGGTGTGAATCTGCGCCCGCTGTCCCGGGAGGACCTGAGGGTCCCATCCCCCGATCCCGGTGAACGATAGGTACCCGTTCTCGTCGATGTAGGTGACCATCAGACCGATCTCGTCGATGTGCCCGGCGAGCATCACCCGCGGGCTTCCGCCCTCGTTCACCACGGCGAAGCTGTTCCCGTGCATGTCAGCCCAGGTGCGGTCGGCGAACTTGCCCGCCTCCTCCCGCCACAATTGGGATGCCTTCTCCTCGAACCCGGACGGGCACGCCGTCTCCATGAACCTACGCAGAAACTCGACCCTATCTTTATCCATACTTCCTCCTCTCGTAAGGCTACGTCGGTAAGTTTACCCCACTATCGGGAAAACTCATCCTATCAGCACGTGAGGTGGAGCCCGCATGCGGCGCGCTCCCCGGCGGCAGCGCGGCGGTTGTACTCCACGATCGCCTCCTTGGTGGGGAGGGCGATCAGCTCGATCCCCTGCTTGGTAAGCCAAGCCTTCGTCTCCTCCGGCACCCGCAGCCGGCCGAATGCCCCGGTCCCGACGATGAGGGTCTTGGGCTCCCGCGCGATGAGCCAGGTGAGATCGTCGGGATGCAGGGAATGCCCCTCCCGCCGCTCCCACGGATGGAGGATCTCGTCCCCGATCAAGAGAACGTCGTGCCGGTACGTCTTCCCGTCGATCCTAATGCTCCCAAACCGGTAGTTGGAGACCTTCATTGAGATCACCTCAACATCTTGACCACCATCAGTTTATCGAATACGATTCCAGAGGTAAATCCGCTACCCAAGAGGAGGAAGGAGTTACGCTAAATCGCGTGACAGTCGGACCACGATCGCTTCATCCCGCCGCGGTCGCGGGTGTGTTTTTCTGTGACACCAGTGGCGAAGAAGGGATCCGGTGATGACGCGGATCGAACGGCATCCGATCCTGCATGTCTCGCGCGGTGAGCCGTTTCGTTTCACGTTCGCCGGAAGACCGCTCATCGCTTATCCCGGAGAGACGATCGCCGCGGCGCTGTTCGCAAACGGGATCCGCATCTTCGGCCACCATCCCAAGGACGGCTCACCCCAAGGCCTGTTCTGCGCCAACGGGCAGTGCGCCCAGTGCATGGTGATCGCGGACGGGGTCCCGGTGAAATCGTGCATGACGAAGGTGAAACCCGGGATGCGCGTCGCCCCACTCGACGGGCTCCCTGTGCTTCCGGAGGTGGATGAGATCCCACCGTTGCGCGAGATAGAGACGATCGCGGTTCCAGTCCTCATCCTCGGCGGCGGGCCGGCCGGGCTGTCGGCGGCGATCGAGCTGGGGAAGCGCGGAGTGCGGGTCCTCATCGTCGACGACAAGCACCGCCTCGGCGGGAAATTGGTCCTGCAGACCCACAAGTTCTTCGGATCGTACGACGCGGTCTACGCCGGGACACGCGGGATCGACATCGCGACCAAACTGGAACAGGAGGTAAGAAGCCACGATTCGGTCGAGGTATGGCTTAATTCCACTGCGCTCGGGGTGTTCAGCGATCACAAGGTCGGGATCCTTAAAGACGGGAGCTGCTACGTCCTCGTCGAGCCGCAGGTCCTCCTCGTCGCCACCGGGGCGCGGGAGCGGTCGCTCGTGTTCCGGGGGAACACCCTGCCCGGGGTGTACGGGGCCGGCGCGTTCCAGACCCTGGTGAACCGCGACCTGGTCAAGGCGGCGGACCGGTTGTTCATCGTCGGTGGGGGAAACGTCGGACTGATCGCGGGCTATCACGCCCTGCAGGCCGGAATCGAGGTCGTCGGCCTGGTCGAGGCGCTCCCCGAGTGCGGGGGCTACAAGGTGCACAAGGACAAGCTCGTGCGCATGGGGGTCCCGATCTACACCTCGCACACCATCATCTCGGCCAACGGGCATGATCAGGTAGAATCGGTGACGATCGCCCAGATCGACGAG
>JAGGSO010000021.1 GCA_021159055.1 Candidatus Bipolaricaulota bacterium
AGCAGGGTGTAGCAAGCGTAGTCGTTCTCTTCCGGGTAGCTGTGCCACAGGCTGCGGACAAACCCGGCGAACTCCCGCGCATCACTTCGTTCCTCGGCGATGAACCGAATGAGCGCCTCCCACAGCTTGTAGTGCATCACCCCGTCGAGGGCATCGTGCTTGAACCACGCCGTCGCGATCCCCATCACCTCACCGAGCACGTACGCGTCCGGGTTCTCCTCCTTCGCCACCCGGCGGACATCCCGGACGAAGTCCGGAGGGAGATACTCCACCGTGTCCAGCCGCCAGCCATCGATCTTGTATTCCCGGATCCAGTGGCGCACCACAGAGAGAAGATGCTTCCGCACCGCGGGGTTTTTGTGGTTCCACTCTGGCATCACCGGCACCCCGGCCCAACACGCGTAGTTCGGACCCGGGGTCTGGATCACGCGATCTCCGTGGATCGTAAACCAGTCCCAGTACTGCGAGCCCTTCCCGTTTTCCATCGCATCGCGGAAGAACGGATGCTGATCGGAGCAGTGGTTGAACACCCCATCGAGGATGATCCGCATCCCGCGGGAATGCACGGCGTCCACCAGCTCCCGCAGTGCTGCGTTCCCCCCGAGCGTCGGGTCGACCTCGAAGTAATCGACGGTGTCGTACTTGTGGTTCGACGGAGCGGTGAAGATCGGGGTGAGGTAGAGCGCGGTGATGCCAAGATCCGATAAGTAATCGAGTTTCTGAATTATTCCGACTAGATCGCCGCCGAAAAACGAGCTGCGGGTCGGTTGCTCACCCCACGGCCGCACCCCTGGCGGATCGTTTCTCGGATCTCCATTACAGAACCGATCGGGAAATATCTGGTAGAAGACCGCGTTACGGACCCACCCCGGAACCATGTTATTCCCTTTTCATTCCTTCACCGAACCACGGGTGAGCCCGGAGACCAATAGCCGCTGGGAGAGGGCGAAGATCACCAAAAACGGGATTGCTCCGATGAGGGCGCCGGCGGCGAACGTCCCCCACTGTTTTCCCCATTGCGTCCCCAACAAGAGGTTCAACCCTACCGCGAGGGTGTAGCGTCGGGTATCGGAGAGGAGGATGCTGGCCAGGATGTACTCCGAGTAGATGTTAATGAAGGTGAGAACGAAGATGGTAGCGAGGATCGGCTTAGCAAGGGGCAGGACGATCCGCACGAACGCCTGGAAATGAGTCGCGCCATCGACGAGAGCCGATTCCTCAAGCGATCGGGGGATCGTATCGAAATATCCCTTAGTCAGCCAAGTATTGAACCCCATCGCTCCCCCGAGGTAGACCATGATCAGCCCAAGGTGGGTGTTCAACCCCATCCAGGGGACGACCTTTCCCAATTGAAGGAGGAGGAGGTATATCGCTACCATCGCGAGCATCTGGGGGAACATCTGGACGAGAAGGAGCCCCAGCAGCCCCACGCGCCGACCGCGGAACCGGAACCGGGAAAACGCATACGCAGCGATAGAGGTAAGTAAGACAGTAAGCACCGAAGTCACAATTGCGATCTTCAAGCTGTTCCAGAGCCAGATTCCATACGGATGCTGCGGGTTGGTGAACAGTTCCACGTAATGGTCCCACGAGATGCGTCGTGGGATAAACCGCTGCAGGTTCATGCTGTTGGTTGGGTTGATCGAAGCGGAGAACACCCACAGCACCGGGAAGAGAGAGAACGCAATCATAACCCAAATCACAAGATGCCGGATCACGCTTCCGAGTACTGTGTGCTTGCTATACATTCTTGCTCAAGTCCTCCAACGCCCCGGTGAGGCGGAAGTTGAACGCACTGATCGTGGCGATGATGATGAAGATGATCATCGATACGGCCGCTGCCAATCCCATTTGATTCCCCCGCGCCCCTTCGAACGCGAGCTTGTAGGTATAGCTGATCAGGATATCCGTAGACCCGGCTGCTGTTTGTGCTCCTGGGATCGGCGGTCCCCCTTTCGTCAGGAGCCAAATCAGGGTAAAGTTGTTAAAGTTAAACGCGAAACTGCCGATGAGAAGTGGAGCAAGCGGCATCAACAAAAGCGGCAGGGTGATCTTGGAGAAGCGGTCCCACCACCCGGCTCCGTCGACGAGCGCCGCCTCGTACAGCTCACCCGGGATCGATTGCAGCGCACCCAACGAGACGATCATCATATACGGATACCCGAGCCACAAGTTGACAAGGAGGATCGATACCTTCGCCCATATCGGATTATCGAGCCAAGGGATGTAGAAGTGGAAAATGTTCAACAAGACGTTGTTTATAATCCCCATATTGGTGTTAAGGAGCCCCTTCCAAATGAGGATGGAGATAAACGCGGGAATGGCGTAGGGAACGATGACCAACACCCGGTATATCCTCCGCAACCGCAGGTAGGGATCGTTTAACAAGAGGGCGAGGATGAGCCCAAGGGCGAACGTGGTGAGGACGCTCCCCGCCGCGAATAGGATCGTCCACAAGAAGACGCGCCCAAACGGCCCGGCGACTGCCGGATTTAGCACCAACGAAACGTAATTCTTCCATCCGAGCCAGACCTTGAACCCGGGGTAGAGCTCCTCTCCGTCGGATGAGGTGAAGAATCCATCGACAGCGCGGTAGACCTTCCCCGTCTCGCGATCCACCATCTCGTCCTTCTCCGCGTCGTACGAATAACGCCGGGTGGCGAGCTTGAACGCAGTGAGGCTGTTCAGTCGGAACGCCTTATCCATGTACGGGATGACGAGGCTCTCCAACCGCGGAAGCGCCTTGATGATCTGCGGCATACTCATACGCGCGTAAGACAAAAACCGATCAGGTTTACCATCCCCATCCTCGTCCACGAACCGCTCATCAGGGTAGCGGACCGGGCTCAGCTCTCCCTGGAAGAACAAGAGATCATTCGCATCGACGTGGAGGAGAATTGCCAGATCTCCGTTTTGGTCCTGAAACGCATCGTAGGTATACGCCGGAGCGTCGGGAGGAACGAAGAACCTGCCGGTGATCTGTTCGATCGCTTGTTCTTTCGTGAGGAGATGTCCTGTCCCAAGGTTGGTGAACGAGACGGATATCGTGTACCCGATCGGATAGACGACGAATGCAGTGAGGAATATCAGCCCGGGAACGAGGTAGCGCAGGGGATAGGCGCGGGGGGAGAAATAGATGTAGTTTATCCCTCCGGCCCCGACCACGAGGAGGACGGCCATGCCGTACGCCCCGTGGAGGACGAGGATCACCCCGGCCCAGATCGTCAGGGCGCCGACGATCCCCAGTGCCAGGATCTTCGCTGCGTTTAGCCCCAGATATCGCATTTCGATCGAGAATGGGGCCGGCCGCAGCCGGCCCCTGATTCAGTCGCTATTGGCACTTGAGCAGTGACTTGATCTTGGCGACCGCGTCATGCATCGCCGATTCCGGGTCCTGCTGCTGGTTGACGATCAGCTGGAGCGCATCGGACCACGCAGACCAGACCGAGCCCATCTCCGGGATCTTGGGCATCGGATACCCGTTGGCCGCGCTGGCGGCGAAGCCCTGGATATCCGGATTGTCCTTCAGCTCGTTCAGAGCCGGGAGATAAGCGGGCGGGCGCTGTCCCTTGTTGTACAGCTCCATCATCACGTCCTTGTTCACCAAGAAATCCTTGATGAACAGGTTGGCGAGGACCTTGTTCTCGGAGAACGCGCTCACCATGAACCCCTGCACTCCCACGAAGACCTTGGGCTTGTGCCCATTGATCGGAGGAATAGGAGCGACACCGTAGTTAATCCCCGCCTTCTGTGCATCAGGGAGGGTCCACGGACCACCGATCATCATCGCCAGTTTCCCGTCGTTGAACAGCCCGGTCACCGTGCCGTAGTCAGCTCCCGGGACCTCAATCCCGTCCTTGACCATCTGGTCGAGGATCTTCGCCCCCGCGATCGCTCCCTCGTTGTCGAGGCCGATGTCGCATGGATTGAGTTTCCCATCAGGAGTCGTCCCGAAGATGTACCCACCGCCGGCAGAGAACAGGGCGAAGGTATGGTAGGGGTCAGGTTCCTGGATCAAGAAGCCGTACGTGCCGGCTTCCGGATCGGTGAGTTTCTTCGCCGTGGCAAGAAGGTCCTCGAACGTGGCCGGAACTTCCGGGACAAGGTCCTTGTTGTAGATCAGGGCAACGCACTCGGTCGCATAGGGGAGACCGTACAGCTGCCCACCCCAACTGAACGCATCGATCGCCACCGGATCGAAGTCCTTGACAACGTTTGTCGGGAGGACGATCGGCTCGATCAACCCGTTCTGGATCAGCTCGCCGAGCCAGTCGTGCGCGCCGATGATGATATCCGGCCCCTCGCCGCTCGGTCCCGCGGTGGCGAGCTTACCGCGGATGTCGCCGAATCCGACTTCCTGCACCTCAACCGGTACCCCATAGGCATCCTGGAACGCTGTTGCCACCTCTTGCAGGACGGAGGCCCGTGTCTCATCAGCCCATATGATCAATTTTCCCGCTTCGCTTGCGGACACCGCCAGGAACAACCCGGCGACCATCGTCAGCGCAATCAGTACTACAAACGCCTTTTTCATGCTTCTAACCTCCTCTTTGCGGTTGAATTTTCCTCGCTGGTTCCGAAACGCCCTCTTTTCGCCTGCTGCGTGATCACCTCCTTTTTATCTCGCAGGTTCTACCTGTACAGGGATGAGCGTAACGAAGTGCCTTCCCTGCGCGCTGTAACTGCCGAGTATCTGTGCCTGCGTATGATCAGAAGGGGCCAGGTAGTCGTAGATCTGCGGCGCCCACATGGGATCAGGGCAGCCACCGCCCGACCATTCTCCTGCTTTGGGACCAAGTGCGCGGATGTAGTCCTTGCCATATCCGTCTTGAGAACCGACGAGGACATAGTGCCAACCGGTGATGTTCGGAACGATCGACTTGGGGATGGTGACGATGATCCGTCCCTTCTTCGGATCGGAAGCTACCCCGACAAGGGTCGGTCCCTTTCCATCAGCGGTCCACAGGTGACGCCCGTATGCAGGCCATCCGGCGATCCGCACAAATACGTCCCACGGATGATCCGGATCGAACTGCACTTGCGCCGCCTCTGCCCCCTTCGGCAAGTCGGTTCTCCCACCATCCTCAACGTCCATGAACAGAAGAATGATTGGATGCGAGAATCCCTGCGGTCCGTTCCACGGGTTGGGAAGCGCAGTAAAGTCGAACGCGAGCTGCCAGTTCTTCCCGGCGTCGTACACGGTGTATTTGATCAGGTCGAACAATCCCTTCTGCGCGAAGACTTTGTTCGTGGGATAGGTGTAGGTGCCGGGACCGTTGTCGTCACCGGCGGGATCGGTCATGGAGAAGATCTCTTTCCCTTGCACCAGGGTGGGAACCTGGGCCAAGGCTGGCCGAGCCGGAGCCCGTCCGCGGAGCTTCCCTTCCTCTTCCAGCGTAAGCCCAAGCGTCACCGACTTGCCCGGTTCGATTCCCAGCTCCTTGAACGGGATCTCGAACTCAACTACATCCCCCACCACCGCTTTGCGAGAGAGGAGGGTGGTGATAGAGGAGGCATAGCGCCAGTTCCCGTTCCCGTCGGCGCGGTAATAAGAGACGACGCCTGTCCCGTCCTGTTTGACCTTAGCGAAGTTCAGTTCCACCGACGCCCCGAGGGCGAACCCGAGTTGAACGCCAGAGTAGCGGGCTGCTATGTTCGCCGGTTCTCCCACCTTGCCGGAGGTGTAGAGGACAAGCCTAACGTGTTTCCCGATCAAGTCGGAAGCCGGCTCAGCAAGGCGCACCATGACGTAGAGCGAGTTCTCCTTATACCCAACTGCAGCGTGGGATATCTCCCCCGCCCCGGTGAACCCGGCCGCCTCGCTCCATTCATCCGGCTTTGTCACCACCCCATCGAGGGTCGGGTTCACCTCCCCGAGACTGGCGGTCGTGGGATTGACCAGCCGGAGGAACAGGACGCGCGGGATCTTACCCTCTGGTGTCCCAGCGGCGCGGTATGCCGCGATCAGGTGCGTCTTGAACAGCCAATCGAACATGTCGTCCGTGCCGGAATCCTGATCCGAACCGTACCACCAGAACCAGTCCGACCCTTCGGCAGCGTAGATCGCATCGAGCGCCTGCAGGGGATCGCCAGCCCCGTTTACCACCTTCCGCGCTGCGTCCAGCCGGGCCCATGCCTCGTCCTCCTCCGGCTCCCCGATCCAGGTGGACAGATCCCCGGCCCACGATCCGGTAGCGATGTGATCGATGGTACGGCCTGCGGGATGTCCGGCGAGGAACTCCGCCGGGGTGACGGTCTTCACCGTGTCATCGGTGGAGAGAGCACTGTACAGGGCGCGCAGGAAGCTTCGTCCGTTGTTCGGGTAGCCGGCCATGAACATCCAGTTCTCACCGTCAAGGGCAATCACCAGCAGGTGGTCCTCTGGATCGGAGAGTTCGCGCCATATCTGGTGTAATTGGCTCATGAAGTCGGTGACGGCGAATTCAGTCGGCTTATTCCCGTAGGAGAATCCAATCTTGTTGGATAGGTCCGGATCGCGGAACAGGACAGTGATCTTGCCATAGTTCCACGGGGTGGTGAGCTCATCCACGTTCGGAGTATGCCCTAAGCTCTGCGCAAGGATCCCCTTATCGGTGACCGTCCATTGGAATCCAGCCTGCTCAAGGACTTCCATCGCTTGGTCTGAGACCGCCTCTTCCGGAGGCCAGACACCAACCGCCTTTCTCCCGAACAGCTTTGCGTGCTGCGCTTGTGCCTGGTCGATCTGACCATACACGTCCTGTGCCAGTCCCTGCTGGCACAGAAGCGGGATGATCGGATGGTAGAACGGGCTCGTGATGAGCTCGCTTCCCATCCCCTGTACCTTGTTGTACGCATCGACCACCCAGGAGAGGACGGTGTGCTGCGCTTCAATCAGTCGGATGATGTCGTCCTTGGTGAACCCGGTCTTCCCCCGCAGCCCGATGAGTCCGAGCTGCTTATGTAACTCCGGTGAAATCTCCCACAGAAGGGATAGCCCGGCAGCATCCATCAACTCCTGATTCGTGAATGGGCGCGTGTCCTTAATCTTGTTCAGCGCAGTGTAGCGGGGATCATAGTAGGGATCGTTGTCATCGTCGTCGAACATGTACCCGTTGATCCAGAAGAACTGCGTCTGCATGTCCTTCCGCTCCGTGGGTGTGAGGGATGCGGGAGCGGTGATCAGCTTCCAGATCCATTCCAGATGATTGTCGACTGCCCCGATGTACTGATAAAGCCCGCCCTTGGCCCGCTCAGCCGGGGTTATCTCCACGTAGTCCAACAGCTGCTTGAGCAGGCTCGGCTGGAGGTTGTAGGTAACGTGGATATCAGGATACTCCGCGAGGATGCGAGGGGAATCGATGTACTCCTGCACCCCGTGCACTCGCACCCAGGGGAGCACATACCTGCCTGTCAGCTCATCTTGGTAAAGCGGTTGATGTTGATGCCAGATGATCGCCAGGTTGAGCGGCCCCTTTCCTGCCCATGCCACAGTTCCGATGAGAAGAATGATCCCCAAAAACGCCAACGCCTTACGCACGCGCATCACCTCCGGTAGATATGCACATCTCTATCCTCCTGCGTCGATACCGCCCAAACCCCGGCTTCCCCTTTCTCCACCACCAGCTCCCTTCCCCTGTCCGTCCGCGCCCCGATCGGCCCGGCGGAGACGACCATGAGCCGCTCAGCCGGACTGGCGAGCCGGAGGTGCCAACCCCTGTTCCACACAGCCTCCTTCACCACTCCGCCGGGGACGAACATCCCCTGAGATCCCAGGGGGGCGATCCCCTCCTCCTGAGGGATGAGGACAAAGTAGGCGATCCGCCCCGGCGGGATCGTTCCACTCTTTCACCACTCCGCCAGGGACGAACATCCCCTGAGATCCCAGGGGGGCGATCCCCTCCTCCTGAGGGACGAGGACAAAGTAGGCGATCCGCCCCGGCGGGATCGTTCCACGCAGTTCCGGGACCACCTCGCCCTGCAGCCCGTCCCAGATCAAGTGTTCTCCCGGAAGCGGCGGGGCGAGGGAGAACTCGGCCTCTTCCGCGGTGGTGTTGAGAAGGATGAGGTATCCCCAAACAGCCTCACCGGCGCGGTGTTCGGTGAGGAACGCCACGACATCATCGTTCACCGTCGACCAGAGCGGAAACGGCGGATGGTCGGGCCGGGCGATGGTCCCATCCGGGAGGAGCAAGCGCTGCACAAGCCCGGGATCGGTCATCCCTGGCCCATCACCGATCCCGACCGGCCCACACGACAACGCACGTAATATCGCTTCTTCTTCTGGATGATCGCCCCCCAACCCGGGATGTTTCCGTGTGAGGAACAAATCGTGAAACGGCGCCATCCCCAGCGAGTAAAGAACCAGCCCCATGAACAGGTTCTGGCGATGAAGCTCATGCGGGGGGACAAAGCCGTCCTTCAACTCCGGATGTCCCCTCCGTTCCGCTTCGTCCAGCGCCTCCGGCTGGCTGAACAGGTAATCGGTGTGAACCCGCCCGGCGATGACGTTTGGGTGCTGTGTCGCGGCAAGGTTCATCCCCATCGTCTGCATGCACAGAAGGACGTCCAACCCGTCTGCTGCGAACGCCTCCGCCATCCCGTCGAACCACGCCTCAGCCGCGGTCGGCTCGGCTCGCAGCCGCCGGGTCAGGTGCTGCTGGGTGCGCAGCCAATCGTGCCAGGCGACGATCGCCCGCTCCCGGACAAGACTCGCCGCCACCTTCCGGTAGAACCCAGGATCGGATCCGTCCGTCCCGTACGCGTTTTCCTGGCTCAAAGCGGAGAGATGGAGGACGGTGGACAGACCGGCCGATGCGGCGATCTCCCCGATCCCGCGTGGGTACTTCTTCGGATCCGGCACGTACTCGAGCGCCTGTCCGATCTGCGCATAGGGGTACCACAGGTCGAGCCCGATGTACCCGAGCGGGATCCGCAATTTCTTGAGTCCATTCAAGACCTCGGTGAGCCCCTTCTCGTCCAACCTGCGGATCGGCTCGGTGTAGTAGCCCCCGTATGCGTTCCACCAACCGAGTTTAGACAGGGCAGGATGGGAACCAGGGATCGGGCGTTTCTTACCGCTCCGGGAGAGGAGGTGATCCCCCAATCTCATGAGGGCAGCGGTTATGTCATTACCCCACGCAATCAGGGTCTCCAGTCGGGTTCCGGCCGGGATCCGCTCCACCGCCCCGTGCAGCCCGCGGCCCACCCCATCCGGGGTCTTGACAAGCGGGCTCGTGAGGAACAGGTTCCCCGGCGCGATAGCGACAGCGTTTTCATCGTCGTAGACTACAAGCGGAGCGAACGCCTCATCCGGGAGCTCCCTCATCCCCCTTCCCAGCTTGGCCGTCGGCCAATACCCACCCGGGTAGCCGTCGTCTTCCCCGCCCAGTCCGAAGGTGGTGAGGAAGAACCCAAGGTCGGGAGCGAGGCGGAAATGGGGAAGCAATACCCCAGGAGAGGTGAACGAATCCCCGCGGGAGATCCCGGTTATATCCCGGTGAACCACGACGGTGATGAGAATCAGATCGGAATAGGCGTGGAGAACCATCTCCAACCACGGGGTTCCGGCGTAAGAGTACTCCCGCCGCAGCCGGATGAACTCCCTGCCTGCCGCGCTC
>JAGGSO010000022.1 GCA_021159055.1 Candidatus Bipolaricaulota bacterium
CGGACTACGCCGCGGACGAGGACATACCGGTCGACCTGACGCTCGAGGATCCGGGAACCGGGCTCACCGGAAGCTACACTACCTCGATCTCCCAGGATAGCGATCCGATCGACGCTAACCGACCCGCCAAGCCGGCAGTCCCTGACCTGGCCGACGCGAGCGATAAGGGTGAGTCGAATAGCGACAATATCACGAACGACAACACCCCGACGTTCCAAGGAGGCACCGGGGCCGTCGAGGGGAACAGCACGGTGACGGTAACGAGCTCGATCGACGGCCCCCTCGGGACGACCGTGGCGAACGCCGACGGGAGCTGGTCGTTCACCGTTTCCACTCCGATCAGCGACGGGACGCACAATATAACGGTGACCGCGACCGACGCCGCTGGAAACGTGAGCCACCCGTCCGATCCCCTTACCGTCTTGATCGATACGCAACCTCCTGATCCGCCCGGAGGGCGGAGTCCGGCGGATGGGACCTACACGAACGACACTTCACCAACTCTGTCCTGGACCGTCCCAAGCGATCCTGGAGGGAGCGGTGTCTATGAGTACCGAGTTCAGATCGACGGCCCTGTAACCCGGGATCACTATACAACAAATACCTCCTATACTCCCAGCTTGGGAAACGAAGGGACGTATACATGGCGGCTATATGCGATCGACGTCGCCGGAAACGACAGTGAGTGGACCCCCTATTGGGCATTTACCATCGACGTAACGAAACCCACGGTTACCGCAGTCTCTCCGACGAGCCTGGCGGATGTGGATGCAGGCGTGGTGACGATTACCGTAACTTTTGATGAAGACATGAATACCTCTATCAATCCCACAGTTACAGTGGAGGACCTCGCCTCATCCCCATACAGTACGAACAACCCGTCATGGACTGACGCGCGCCACTTTACGTGCACATTTACGTTCAACGATGACAACGAAGAAGCAACAGGTCACTACCACATCTCTGGGGCCCAGGACTTGGCGGGAAATACGATGGATGACGACAACACACATTCGGTGGATGTCGACACGAAGAACCCCACAATTACATCGATCGTCTCTACCAGTCCGGATGGATACTACAAATCCGGGGACGATGTCGACGTAACAGTGAACTTCTCCGAGCCGGTCACCCTCACCGGAGGAACGCTCGATATCGACCTTGACAGTGGGGCGACCGTCAGCATTGGTCCGTTCGGCCCGGCGACGAGCGGGTCCACGACGTATACGGTGAGCGCGGGCGAGAACTCCTGTGACCTCGACGCAACCGGTGTCGCCCTGAACGGAGGCACGTTGCGTGACGCAGCGGGAAACGATGCCATCGTTGCCCTTCCTGCAACGACGATCGCCGACGGATCTGATATCACGGTCGATACGACCGCGCCGGTGATCAGTGATCTCACTGTCTCGGATGAGACGGTTGACGACAATTGTCAAGCCATAGTGACGTTCTCAGCGACTGTGACCGACAACTGCTGTATCGATGCCGGCAACGTTATTGTAAACGTGAGCCTCACGACTGGTAATGCCACGCTGGGGACTCCGACGATTACGAAGACGCAGAACGGACAGGGTGAAGTGGATGTAACAGGAAGCGTTCAAGTTTCAGACCTGAATGGCTGCCCGGCGACGGTACAGGTGACAGTCGATGCGACGGATTGCTGCGGCAATATCGGCATCCAAGCAAGTGAGACAGGAAACGTCACTGACACGATCGTGCCCACGATAAGCTGGGATACCCCTCTGCCCCCGAGTCCGCAGTACGTTGATCCCACCGACTGCTCGATCACCATCCCGATAGATGCGACGGTGAGTGACAACTGCTGCATCTCTGCGGCAAACGTAACTAAGAGCATCACCGTTACCAACGCCACGGTCACCGATACGGTAGCCGTCACGCAGGTGGACGATAATCACGTACGGATAGCCGGAAACATTACCGTTTCGGCCTTGACCGGATGCCCGGCGGTACTCACCGTGGCGATCAACGCCACAGACTGCTGTGGAAACGCCGATGCGTGGACTGCAAGTGTGAACATCTACGATCAGACGATCCCCGTGATCAGTAATCTCGTGGTCGCTGATCACGTATTGGTGAGCCCGGATTGCTGCGAGACGGTGGTCCCATTCGCCTTCGACGTAACCGACAGCTGCTGCATCACCCCGGCCGGAATCACGATCACTGTGACGAATCCGACGGATAACGCGGTGATCTCTTTCGACCGCGCGCGGGATGCGGCATTCACGCAGATCGACCAGGGGCATGTCGGCGTTGCCGGGATCGTCCACGTCCGCTGTCTGACGAGCTGCCCGGCGCGGGTCGAGGTGCACATAGAGGCGGTCGACTGCTGCGGCAATGCCGCCGTGCCGGTGACATCAACCGAAACCGAAGGGCGGGTGTACGATGTGACACCGCCCACCGCGGTCGACGATCCGAACGGTGCCGGTGACAAGAGCGCCGTGTTGGACCCGAATATGGATGTGCGGTTGGACGATTACGGTCAGTACCGTCTGATGGTGAGGCAGGACACGCCGGTGAGGATAGACGTGCTCGCCAACGATACCGACAACTGCTCGGCGTGCACCTGCTGTGGCACATTGTGGATCCACGACATCGTCGACCAGCCGCAATACGGCACGTTGAAGATCGAGACGGACCATGGTGACTGCCACGGAGGCACCGTCATCCGCTATGCCCCCGACCGCGGCTACGTCGGGCCTGACCACTTCACTTATCGGATCGTCGACGCCTGTGGGAACGTGTCGAATACGGCGACGGTCTACCTCGAAGTCGTCGCTCAGACGAAGATGGAGGATGTGTACACGACAACGTGTATCAACACCCCCGTCGATTTCAATGTAACTGCCACCGATCTGTGGATTCATCCGGATAATCCGGAAGTGATCCCGTTCGCGTTCGCTATTGCTTCTCCCCCTACACATGGGATCATAATCGGGGATCTGAACAATGTTACTTACAACAAGCACGGAAGGACGACGAAGGAGATAGAGTCGGCGAGGATCGACTTAACATACATCCCGGCCGAAGGGTTCACCGGACGCGACACGGCTATGGTGCGCTTCGCTGATCCGTTCGGCGGCGAGTCCACCGCGGGGGTCGACGTCCTCGTCTCGGACTGCCCCGGTCATCATGTCCGTAAGATCGTGCTCCATCATGGGGATAGGATAACGATCTTCGTTCCGGTCGCATTCACCACGGCCTACGAGGAGGGGAAGATCACGTGGTCGATCGAAGGGCTTCCCGCTGCGAAGATCACGGCCGAAAAGAATAAGCAAACCGGTGCGTATGTCCTCACTCTGGATGGGACGAAACTACCCCCTGGCAAGCACAAGGTGACGATCCCGCTGGGGAACGGTGAAGTGGTGACGTTCGATCTAGAGGTGAGCGAGTGATGCACCTGCGGCAAGTGCTCATCGTTGCGGTCGTTAGCATCGCCGTCTGTTCTGCAGCCATCGTCTCCATCGCCAGCGAGAACCTGACCGGGAGCTGGGACGCCGGGTTCACCATCAACGTGCAATCGCCGGCGATCACGGTCTTCCACTCCCAGGTAACCGAGGTGTATCGGCTCGATCAGTTGACACTTGAGGGAACGGCGCTGTGGAAGTACGAAGCGGGGCAATTAGAGTTTGACAGCATGTGGTTTGAAGGCCGGTACCCGCTTGGAGGCATCATCGACCTGCAGTCGCGGCTGGCATTCGATCCGACAGCGAGCAACATTCTCGATATCTTCGACTACTGGCGCACAACTGTCAGCTTCACGCTGCTCGACATCGACTTCGTCAACACGTTCTACCTGACGCGCCCACAGACCGCCTCCTACGAGCAGTTGACCGCGCGCGGGAGCATCGGCGACGTCTCCTACCGCAACCTGCTCCGATTCAACATGGATGCAACGGGAGGATTCTGCTTCGACAAGGAAGCGCTTAGCCTGTCGTGGACGTGGTGCGACATGAAGATGAGCGCAGCGATCGACTTCACGCAGAGCGGGTTCGGGAGCTTCACTCTTACCGAGAAGGGATACGCCATCCCCCGACTGTCGCAGGACGGCTACGGCCTGTTCCTCGATTTGTCGCTTTCGTTCACAACGGACACGAAGAAGATCACCCCGAGCATATCCCTCAAGACGCCGTGGATCGACTGCATCCGGTTGCTGAGCGAACTTGACACCGGAAGCGGGACTTTATCCATTGATGGGATCAATATCTACGGCGTTGTTTTTGACTACACCTATTCCGACGGGGTAAGGATCAAGTCGGCGACGTCGTTCGACAGCGCGAAGAACTCGTCCGTGACTGGACAGAGCGACTACTTCGAGTTGTTCCTGCTATCAGGGAGAACGGAGCCCTGCTGCGGCGGACCGGGGCGGTGGAGTGTAGCGACCTACTTCAGCCGTTCATCGACTCAATTGTTCGACTGGGGGATGACCCTGTTCAAGCTGAACATCGACCTGAGCGACCAACTGAGCACCGAAACGCAGATCGCGATCCGCTCGGGAGAGTTTGGTGATCCGCAACTGGAGCTGGTCCTGGGCTGGACCGCCCGGTGGTGATGAGGGGCTCACCCAATCAAAAGATGATTCTGTAGCGTCGCAGCTTGTCTGCGACGAAAAACTACCTCAGGAAAGCAATGAATATGCACGTTCTCCACATCGCGAACTCCCGGCGGGGACAAGCCCCGCCACTACGAACGTCGGGAAAAACACATCTTCTGTAGCGGCGCGCCTCCGTCAACTTTTGTAGCGTCGCAGCTTGTCTGCGACGAAAAATTACCTCAGGAAAGCAATGAATGCACGCTCTCCACATCGCGAACTCCCGGCGGGGACAAGCCCCGCCACTACGAACGTCGGGA
>JAGGSO010000023.1 GCA_021159055.1 Candidatus Bipolaricaulota bacterium
ACCGTATACCTATCAATGGTCTGGTCCTGACGGCAAGATCATAGAGAGCGAGGCAGGTACAGGGGAGATCACGGTCGACCAACCCGGCGTGTATACTCTCACCGTCACCGGAGCCAACGGCTGCTCGGCGAGCGATACAGTGATCGTAGCCGAGGACTTCGCTGCGCCAGTGCTCGATGCGGGCCCGGATAAGTTCCTCACCTGCGCGGAACAGAAGGCCTATCTCCACGTCGATATCAGTGGTGGACATCCTCCGTACAGCATCGTCTGGACCGACGACTGCGGAAACGAGATCGGGACTACCGCGGACATAACGGTCGAACTCCCCGGCGTTTACACCGTCACCGTGACCGGAGCGAACGGCTGTTCGGCGAGCGACACGGTCAAGGTGATCGAGGCGATCGATCCGCCCCAGGTCGACGCCGGTCCGGACAGGGTATTGACATGTGACGTCACCGAGGTAACGTTGGACGCTACGGTAACCGGTGGAACTCCCCCCTACACCTACGCGTGGAGGGACGCCTGCGGGAGGATCGTGGGGAACACGGAGGACATAACCGTAAGCGCCCCGAACACTTACACTCTGACGGTCACCGGGGCGGACGGCTGCATGGCCTCCGACAGCGTGGTGGTGACAAAGGAGTGAGCCGAAGCCATTGCAACTCTTGCGGGGTGAGAAAACCGGTTACAGACGGTGGACTTTGAGGAAGTTGGTCTTTCCCCCACCCCCGATCGGGAGGCCACCGGTAACCACGACCAGGTCATCCTTCTCCGCCAGTCCGCGGTCGAGGAGCGTCTTCCGGACCAGCTTCAGCATCTCATCAGTATTGCCGTATTCAGGAACCTGGATCGGTTGCACTCCCCATACCAAGGTTAGCCTCCGGCACGTCGCAGCAGATGGAGTAAGAGCCACGATCGGTACGCGCGGTCGCTCCCGCGCCACCTGACGGGCGGTATACCCGCTAAACGTGGAGGTGACGATCAGGCGAGCGGCGAGCTCGTCGGCAATCCGGGCAGTGGCGTCGCTGATTGCGTCGGTGATCGGGTGCCGATGGGGAAGCCGTTCAAAGTCATCGTCAGAACGGGGGTAGAGCCGCGGTTCGACGATTCGCGCGATCCGGTCCATCACCTCCACCGCCCTGACCGGGTAGCGTCCGACCGCCGTCTCGCCGGACAACATCACCGCGTCCGTCCCGTCGAGGATCGCATTTGCAACGTCGCTCGCCTCCGCTCTTGTCGGGCGGGGTGCCGTAACCATCGATTGTAGCATCTGCGTCGCAGTGATCACCGGAATCCCGGCTCGGTTGCACCGGCGAATGATTTTTTTCTGGACGAGAGGGACCTCCTCCACCGAGATCTCCACCCCGAGATCGCCGCGGGCGACCATCACCGCATCGCTCTCCTCCAGGATGGCGTCGAAGTTGTCGAGCGCCTCCCGTTTCTCAATCTTAGCGATGATCCCAACCGCGTTCCTATCCCCGGTCGTCTCCTCCACCAGCTCCCGCAGCGCCCGGATGTCAGCGGCAGCCCGGACGAACGACAACGCGAGGTAGTCGACCCCGTGTTCGAGTGCGAACCGGGCGTCATTCCGGTCCTTCTCCGTAAGCGCATCCAATAACCCGGTTCCCCCCGGAGCGGCTATCCCCTTGTGAGAGTAGAGCAGCCCCCCGGCGATCACCCGACAGACGAGCCGCCCGGGGCCCTTATCCTCCACCCGCAATTCTATCTCTCCATCGTCGAGGAGGAGCCTGTCCCCGGGATGCACCCCGGCGATCAGCTCGGGATGGGGGAGGGAAATCTCGCCGGGGCCGGGGGAAGACGCGAGCATCCCATCCATGAGGACAAGCGGGTCGGGATCGAGTGCACCGATTCGCAGCTTTGGCCCCTGCAAGTCGGCGATGATCGCCACGGGGGCTCCCGCCTCGGCCGCGAGCCTGCGGATCGCCGTGATGTCGGCAGCGTGTTCGGCGTGGGTCCCATGGGACATGTTGAGTCGGGCCACATCCATCCCGGCGCGAATCAGGCCGCGCAGGACCTCCTCGTTCCGGCACGCCGGCCCGATGGTGGCGACAATCTTCGTACGCGCAGCAGTTGCACTCGAGGAAATCATGGCATGATTGTAAAGGCGGATGCAGATGAACGCACGTCCAAGGTCTGCCGATTGCCTTGACAAGCCGGTATAGGTACTGTATCGTGAGATCACAAAATACCTAGCCGGAGGTGAGCAAAATGACGATGCCTGATCCGATCAAGCCCTTTGTAGGTGGTCGCGTTTGTTGTCACCTCACCTCCTTTATTTGTACGCGCTAGAGAAGCAAACTCCAGGTTAACCTTTTCCCATCTTCCTGATTCTCCCGGCGGATCAGTGCCGGACGGGACCGTTTTGCGCCACTGAAGGAGCAGGTATGATCGTTACGAATTCAATCTTAGATTCAATCGGCAATACCCCGCTTGTGCGGATAAATCGGTCGGTCGAAGGGGACGTTCGACTGCTTGCCAAGCTCGAATCGTTCAACCCAATGGGGAGCGTCAAGGACAGAATCGCATGGGCGATGATCACCGACGCCGAGAGGCGCGGCCTGCTGAAACCAGGGGCCACCGTCATCGAGTCGACCTCGGGTAACACCGGGATCGGCCTCGCGTTCGTGTGCGCGGTGCGCGGCTACCGACTCGTTTTGACGATGCCCGAGACGATGAGCGCCGAGCGGCGGCGGATCCTGCAAGCGCTCGGGGCAGAGGTAATCCTCACACCGGGAGACCTTGGGATGAAGGGGGCGGTGGAGGAGGCGAGAAGGCTCCTTGCCGCGACTCCGGGGGCGTTCATGCCGAACCAGTTCGAAAACCCGGCGAATCCCCGGATCCACGAACAGACGACCGGCCCGGAGATCTGGCGCGATACTGATGGAGAGGTCGACGTCCTCGTCGCTGGGATCGGAACCGGAGGAACAATAACCGGTACGGGGAGGTTCCTCCGATCGCGCAACCCGAACCTGCGGATCATCGGGGTCGAGCCGGCCGGCTCGCCGCTTTTGAGCGAGGGAAAGACCGGGAAGCACCGGATCCAGGGGATCGGAGCCGGGTTCATCCCCGCGGTGCTGGATCAGGGGCTTCTCGATGAGGTGATCGCGGTCTCCGACGCCGACGCAGCCGAGACGGCGCGCCGATTGGGCCGGGAGGAGAGGATCTTCGCCGGGATCTCGTCCGGAGCGGCGGTATGGGCCGCCCTCCAGGTGGCGAAACGCGAGGAGAATGCGGGTAAGACGATCGTCCCGAGACGGCGCGCCGATTGAGCCGGGAGGAGGGGATCTTCGCCGGAATCTCGTCCGGAGCGGCGGTGTGGGCCGCCCTTCAGGTGGCGAAACAGGAGGAGCACACGGGGAAGACGATCGTCGTCGTCCTTCCCGACACCGGCGAGCGCTACCTATCCACGGATCTGTGGGAGGTGGGGGATGCTGCGGCGAATACGTGAGGACGTACGCGCGGTGCAGGCCCGCGATCCGGCGGCGCGCCACTTTCTGGAAGTGCTCCTCTGCTATCCCGGGATGCACGCCCTGTGGGCGCATCGGATAAATCACTTCCTGTGGAAGCACGGGTTCAAGCTCCTCGCGCGCTTTATCGCCCATATCGTTCGGAGGCGGACCGGGGTGGAGATCCACCCCGGCGCGCTGATCGGAAGGCGCGTGGTGATCGACCACGGGATGGGGGTCGTGATCGGGGAGACGGCGGTGATCGGCGACGACGTCCACATGTACTCCGGTGTCGTGATCGGAGCCACCTCGCGCTGCCGCGGCAAGCGCCATCCCACGATCGCGGACGGGGTGGTCATCGGCGCAAACGCCGTGCTTCTCGGACCGATCCGCGTCGGAAGGCGGGCGAAGATCGGTGCCGGAGCGATCGTCCGCCATGACGTTGAAGCAGGAGAGGTGATACGCGCTCCAACCGCGTTACAGCACCGGGCAGGCGTGGT
>JAGGSO010000024.1 GCA_021159055.1 Candidatus Bipolaricaulota bacterium
CCCTTCTTCCTTCCCACGATGAGCCGATTCTCCACCGGATTCACCCTGATCCCGACGGAGGAAAGTCCATCTGCTATCGCTTTTCCGATCCGATGGAACGCCTGGTTAACCCCACCGAGCCGGCCGGCGTCGCTCAGACAGAGGGAGAGGTTGAGGTTGCCGGGATGGTGATAAACCGCCCCGCCACCGGAGATGCGGCGCAGCACCGGAATCTTGAGCCTGTCCGCCGCTTCGAGGTCGACCTCGGCCGCGATCGCCTGCGATCTCCCGATCACCACGGCGCGGGCGTTCACCCACACCCTGACGGTGATCGCTCCTCCCATCCGCGCGCGCTCGAACAGCGCCTCATCCAGTGCAAGGCCGAGCCGAGGATCGATCGGGGCTGGATCGCAGATCAGGCGGATCATCCCCGCACGGCCGCGTACGCCTCCGCGGCGTGGTACGAACTGCGCACGTACGGCCCGGCAACGACGTAGCCGAACCCGATCGCAAGGGCCTCTTCCCGCAACGCGGCAAACTCGTCCGGCGGGACGTAGCGGGCGAGCGGGTAGGCCGCCTCCGTCGGCGGTAGGTACTGCCCCAGGGTGACGATATCGACGCGGGCGGCCCGCAGATCGCGCAGCGCCTCCAGGATCTCCTCCTGCGTCTCCCCCAGCCCGAGCATGAGCGAGCTCTTGGTGACGAGGTTTGGAGAGATCTCCTTCAATCGGGAGAGGACGGACAGGGAGAGGTCGTAGCCGGCGCGGGGATCGCGCACCGCCGGGGTCAGTCGCCTGACCGTCTCCAGGTTGTGGCCGATCACGTCCGCTCCGGCTCTCGCGATGATCTCCAGGGCCGCCGCATCGCCGCGGAAGTCGGGGATGAGCGCCTCCACCCGCACCGAAGCGTCGCCCTCTTTGATCGTCCTGATCGCGGCCGCGAAGACCGACGCTCCGCCGTCGGCAAGGTCGTCGCGATCGACCGAGGTCAGCACCACGTAGCGCAGCCCGAGGGCCTGGACCGCGGCCGCCACCCGGCGCGGCTCGTCGCGATCGACCGCGCCGTGCGGATTCCCAGTGGGGACGGCGCAGAACCGGCAGGCACGGGTGCACACCTCCCCGAGGAGCATGAACGTCGCCGTGCGCGCTCCCCAACACTCGATCGCGTTCGGGCAGAGCGCTCCCTGGCACACGGTGGTGAGGCGATAACGGGATAGCACCTCGCGCACGCGGCGCATCTCCCGCGCCTTCTCCTCGTCCGGGGCGCGGACGCGCAGCCACGCGGGCCGGGCGCTCATTCCACCCCCTTCCAGTACGGTCCGGGATCCTCCTCCACGAACCGCCAATCGAAGAGCGGTTCCATCCGGGCGAGGAGCCGGCGGGCGATCTCCTCGAGGGGGTAGGTCTCCCCGGTCAGGGAATCGAGGGAGGTCACCTCGATCGGGAGGCCGCACGGATTGATCATCCCGAAGTGGGTCTGGTTTACCGCCACGTTGAACGCCAGGCCGTGCCGCGTCACCCAGTGCTTCACGTACACCCCGACCGAGGCGATCTTCCGCGCCCCGACCCACACCCCGGGGAACCCGGGGCGGCGCATCCCCTCGATCCCGAACTCGGCGAGCAGATCGATCACCCCCTGCTCGAGGTTGCGCACGTAGCGGCGCAGGTCGCGCCCCTGGTCCCGCAGGTCGATGATCGGGTAGACGACGAGCTGCCCCGGACCGTGGTAGGTGATGTCGCCCCCGCGCTCGATCTCGTACACCGTTATTCCCTCCTTCTCCAGGATCTCCGGGGGGACGAGGATGTTCGTTGCCGAGCCGGAGCGACCGATGGTGAACACCGGGTCGTGCTCCACCGTGATCACGGTATCGCGGATCTTGCCGGCCACCCGCAGGTCGTGCAGCTGGCGCTGCAGCAGGTAGACCGACGCGTAGTCAGCCCGGCCGAGGGGAAGGTGGGTGACGGTGCGGGTGTCAGTCGATCTCAGCCAGGAGCTCATCGCGCTCTGCCTTCTCCCCTTCCTGTTTTAGGATGCGTGCGAGCCGGCCGTCCGCCGGCGCCTCGACCACGAACGTCGTCTTCTCCGTCTCCACCTCGAGGAGGTCCTCCCCGGCGGCGACGTGCTCTCCTTCCGCCTTCAGCCAGCTCGTGATGGTCACTTCCTCCACCTCCCCCAGATCGGGGAGGCGGACCTCGATCCGATCTCCCATCTCTCTTCTCCTCCTTCCGCGAAATACTAGCCGATCGAATCCGCTCCTTCACCTTGCTTTGCCCCGGGGTGGGCCATATATTTGGACGCAAAGGAGGGACGATGGGATTCACCTGCGGTCTGGTCGGGCTCCCCAATGCCGGGAAATCGACGATCTTCAACGCCCTGTCCGGGGCGGGGGCGCGCGTCGAGGCGTATCCGTTCTGTACGATCGAAGCGAACATGGGGACGGTCCCGGTCCCGGACGCGCGGCTCGACCGGCTCGCCGCCCTCTTCCCGGAGAAAAAGCGGGTTCCCACCCACCTCGAGTTCATCGACATCGCCGGGCTCGTCCAGGGGGCGAGCGGGGGTGAAGGGATGGGAAACCAGTTCCTGTCCGAGATCCGCTCCGTGGACGCGATCCTCCACGTCGTGCGCTGCTTCGCCGATCAGAACGTGGCCCACGTCGCCGGGGACCTCGATCCGATCCGCGACATCGAGGTCGTGGAGACCGAGCTCCTCTTAAAGGACCTGGAGACGATGACCCGGGTGCGGGAGCGGCTCGTCCGGGAGACGAAGGGGCCGGACCGGCGCGCCCCCGCCCGCCTGGCGGCGTGGGAGGAGCTATTGAATGCCGTGGCGGAAGGGATCCCGCTCCGCGATCAGGAGATCCCGCACGAGGTGGAGGACCTGGTGCGCGAGGTCTCCCCCCTCTCCATCAAGCCGCTCATCTACGTGGCGAACGTGGACGACTCCGGCGGGAACGAGCACTCGCGCCGGGTGGTCGAATACGCGGAGAGGACGGGAAAGGAAGCGATCGTGATCCGCGGTCGGCTCGAGGCGGAGATCGCGGAGGCGGCGGGGAGCGACGAGGAGAGGCGGGCGTTCCTCACCGAATGGGGGCTCTCCGAGACCGGGCTCGCCAAGCTGATCCGCGCCGGCTACCGCGCGTTAGACCTTGTCACCTTCTTCACCTTCGCGGGGCCGGAGGTGCGGGCGTGGACCGTACGGAAGGGGACGACCGCCCCGCAGGCCGGGGGGAGGATACACTCCGACTTCGCCGAGCGGTTCGTCCTCGCCGAGGTGATGGACCTGGACGAGCTCGTCGCCGCCGGATCGGAGCACGCCCTGCGCGAGGCAGGGAGGATAACCAGGGCCGGACGCGACTACGTCGTCCGGGACGGCGACGTGATTCATTTCATCTGCGCATGAACCCGATGGTTCTTCCCGACGACTCTCCTGATCTCCCCGCCGCGCTCCAGGCCCTCCTCGAGACGGGCGGTGTCCTGATCTTCCCCACCGATACGGTGTACGGGATCGGGGGGAGTCCGTGGGACGAGGGAGCGCTCGGACGGGTGCGGACAATGAAGGGGCGCCCGCCGGAACAGCCGTTTTCGCTCCACCTCCCGAGCGTCGCGGCGATCGACCGATTCGCCCGCCTCGAGCCGCGGGCGCGTGAGATCGTGGAGCACTTCCTCCCCGGGCCGTATACCTTCCTCCTCCCCGCCCTCCCGAACGCCCCGGACTGCGCGGTCAAGGAGGGGAAGGTGGGGATCCGCGTTCCGGCGCACCGGTTCTTCTCCCAGGTGCTGCGGGCCCTCGATCGGGCCCTGTTCGGGACGAGCGTCAACCGGAGCGGCGATCCCCCGTTGGTCGACCTTTCCCAGATCATCGAGCAGTTCTCCGGGGTCGACTTGATCGTCTCCGGGAGGATAGAGATCGGAACTCCATCGGCGGTGATCGACCTCACCGTTGATCCGCCGATCGCCGTGCGCGGGACGCTCCCGGAGGGGCTCCGGTGACGAGATTCGCCCCCCTGACCCTCCTTTCGATCACCGTGATCTGGGGCTGGACGTTCGTCCTGGTGAAGCAGGGGATGAGCGAGGTGGGCCCCCTCACCTTCCTCGCCGCCCGGTTCCTGATCGCGTTTCTCGTCCTGGCCGGCCTCATGCCCGGCGTCCTCCGCCGGCTCGACCGCTCCACCCTCCGGGCCGGAGCGGTGATCGGGGTGGCGCTGTTCGGCGGGTACCTGTTTCAGACGTGGGGGCTTGTCTACACTACGGCGACCAAGAGCGGGCTGATCACCGGGCTGTCCGTCGTCATCGTTCCGCTCCTCGCCGCGGCGGTGAACCGAAACAGGGTCGGGTTGAAGGCGTGGATCGGCGCGTTCCTCGCCGCCGGCGGGCTCGCCCTCCTCGTCCTTGGCCGGGGCCGACTCAGCCCGGTGAATTTCGGGGACTTTCTCACCCTGATCTGCGCGGTCTCTTACGCCGCTCACATCGTCCTCGTCGATCGCTACGTTCGCCGTGTCGACTATCGCGGGCTCCTCCTCGTGCAGGTAGGGACCGTCGCCGCCCTGAGCACGGTCGGGGCGCTGTTGTTCGAGTCGCTCCCAACGCACCTCTCCGGGGGACTGATCGAGGGGATCCTGGTGACCGGGGTGCTCGCAACCGCGCTCGCCCTCTACATCCTGAACCGCTTTCAGTCCTACTCCACCGCTGCCTATACCGCGATCATCCTGACGATGGAGCCGGTGTTCGCCGCGCTGTTCGGGGCCATCCTCCTCGGGGAGACCCTCGGCCCGCTTCAGATCGCGGGAGCAGTCGTGATCGTCGTCTCGACCCTGATCCCGAAGCTCAGCGTTCGACCCGCTCGAACCGGGCGATGAAGTGGCGCAGCGGCCCCTCCCCCTCGATGATGCGGTAGCCGGGGAGCTCATCCTTCCTCTGCGCCACCGCCGCCGCCCCCTCGATCACCGCGTCGAAGTGGGTGCGGGTGTAGGTGCGGCGCGGGATCGCCAGCCGGACGAGTTCGAGGTTGGGGTAGACTTCGTTTCCGGATTCGTCTTTGTGGGCGAACATCACGCTCCCCACCTCGATCGCTCTCACCCCGGCCTCGATGTACAACTCGACGACGAACGAGAGCCCCGGAAACAGCCGTTGCGGGAATTCTGGGGCCAATCCCTTCATGTCGATGTAGACCGCATGGCCGCCGATCGGCTCGACGATCGGGATTCCGACCGACTTCAGCCCCTCCCCGAGGTAGCGGGCCTGTCCGATCCGGTCGGCGAGGTAGGCCGGGTCGAGCGCCTCGTACAGCCCGACCGCGATCGCCTCCAGGTCGCGCCCGGCGAGCCCGCCGTAGGTCGGGAACCCCTCCATCAGGATCAACCGCTCGCGCGCCCGGGAGAAGATCTTCTCGTCGTTTGTGGCGAGGATCCCACCGATGTTCGCAAGCCCGTCCTTCTTCGCGCTCATCGTCATCCCGTCGGCGAGGGAGAATATCTCACGGGCGATCTCGATCGGAGCGAGGTCGGAGTAGCCCTTCTCCCGTTCCCGGATGAAGTAGGCGTTCTCCGCGTGCCGGCAGGCGTCGATGAAGAACGGAATCTCGTAGCGGTGGGCGATCTCGCTCACCGCACGCAGGTTTTTCATGGATACCGGCTGCCCGCCGCCGCTGTTGTTGGTGATCGTCATCATGATGAGCGGGATCCGCTCCCGCCCCACCTCCTCGATCAGGGCCGTGAGCTTGGCGGTATCCATGTTCCCCTTGAACGGATGCGGCTTCTGCGGATCGTAGGCATCCTCGATCACCAGGTCGATCGGCTCGCCGCCGTTGGCAAGGATGTTGGCGCGGGTCGTGTCGAAGTGCATGTTGCTGGGGACGATGTCCCCCGGCTTCAGGACGCTCGAGAAGAGCACGTTCTCCGCCGCGCGACCCTGATGGGTGGGAAGGAGGTAGCGGAACCCGAAGATGTCCCGCACCGCCTTCTCGAACCGAGCGAAGCTCCGGCTCCCGGCGTAGGACTCATCCCCGCGCATCAGCGCCGCCCACTGCTCTTGGCTCATCGCCCCGGTCCCGGAGTCGGTGAGGAGGTCGACGTAGATGTCCGCGGCGCGCAGGTTAAACACGTTGTAGCCGGCCTTGCGGATGAGCTCCTCCCGCACATTCCGCTCGGGTACGGTGATCGGCTCGACGACCTTAATTCGGTATGGCTTGTGCGGAAACTTCCATCCCATCTTTGCTCCCCCTCAGAAGTAGAAATGGATCCCTGTTCCGAATGCCATCATCAACCGCCCGACCGTGGAGAACGCCCCGCCGAACTCGAGGTTGAACGCGAGATTCGGGGCAAACGGGAAGCTGAACTCGATCCCTCCCGCCGTGGACAGGATCAGCTCATTCTCCCCGTAGGGCGAAAACGGGACCGTCCCCCCGCCCGTGATGTAGAAATCGACCGCCTCGGTGTCGCTCAGCTTATACAACATCCTCCCGGTGAACACCCCGGTGAGGTCAGGGAGCTCGCCCCAGGCAAACACGATCCCCTCCACTCCGAGCTGTGGGGTGAACCAGTAGCGGGCGCTCACGAGCCCGCCCCACGGGACCCCGGCCTCCATCCCGAACCCAAACCCTCGCCCGGCGGACAGGTTCTCCTCACCGTCGGCGAAGAGCGTGGCCGAGATAAGGAGAATAGCCACCACTGCGATGACGATCACTGCTCCACGCATTTCCCCCTCCTGGAATCAAGTTTCTACATAGTAGTTGATTCCCTGGTGCAGGGCAACGGCAGCAACCCGGGGCGATCGAAACGGAACCGTGGAAACGTGGGGGAGTACTTCGACACGGTTGTTTATGGATGGGATTTCGTGTACAGTTACCCCACCCCGGGTGGGACAGGAGGAACGATGGAAGCAAAAGGGAGCTTAGCTAAAGAACCGGGTGTAAAAAAGGTAGTCCTCCAACGGCTGCGCACCGCGATCGGGCACCTTTCTGCGGTGGAGCGAATGATCGAGGAAGAGCGCTACTGTGTCGACATCCTCAAACAGCTTTCCGCAGTACAGGCATCCCTCTCCAAGATTGCCTACGCGATCTCCGACGCGCACATGCGCCACTGCGTGCGCGAGGCGATCGCGGAGGGCAAGGGGGAGGAAAAGGTCGAGGAGATGCTCGAAATCCTCAAGTACCTGCGACACTTTTGATGAGATCCGACACATAAGGTGGCGGTTAGTGCTATAGTTAAAAATACCGGGAAATCATGAGATGCGCGGTGAATGGTTGAAGACACCGGAGGGAGAACGATGGGAGCGAAGATATCCGTACCCAAAGACGCCATTGCTGCGTTTTGTCGCCGCCATCACATTCGCCGATTGGCGTTCTTTGGTTCGGTCCTCAGGGATGATTTTGGCCCGGACAGCGACATTGACGTGCTGGTGGAATTCGATCCGGAGGCGCGCGTCGGCCTTATCGCGCTTGCAGGGATGGAGATTGAATTAGCACGGTTGCTCGGGCGCAAGGTGGAAATGCACACGATCAACGGATTGAACCCCTATTTTCGCGACGAGGTGCTGAACACAGCGGAGATGCAGTATGAGCAAACGTGACGACGTAGTAAGTTTGAGGAACATGCTCGATCACGCCCGCGAGGCGGTGGAATTGCTGGGGGATGCGGAGTGTGAGGAATTGGGACGCAACCGCGTCATGCAATTGGCGCTTACTCGGCTTGTGGAAATCATCGGCGAGGCCGCTAATCGGGTTTCGGAGATAACACGAGCACAACATCCCGATGTTCCCTGGGCACAGATCATCGGGATGCGCAACCGCCTGATCCACGGATAGGACGTGATCGACTACAGTCTGCTGTGGAATACAGTAACCGCCGACCTACCGCCGTTGATTGCAACGTTGGAATCCATCGTGTTGTCTGAGGAGACGTAAGCGCCTTTTACAGAAAAACCGTCTTTTGCCAGCCTTATATCACATATTCAGACCATACGGTTGACTTTATTTGACTTCGGATGTATTCTGTTTTCAGAATGGTCGAATTAATCGGCTTCAAGGGGGTATCGCGGGAGCGGGGATTATACCATCATAATCGTCGTGGATC
>JAGGSO010000025.1 GCA_021159055.1 Candidatus Bipolaricaulota bacterium
CGCTAGACTGGTGAGCTATTACGCACTCTTTAAAGGATGGCTGCTTCTAAGCCAACCTCCCAGCTGTTTCGGCAACAACACATCCTTTCCCACTTAGCCTGGATTTCGGGACCTTAGCTGGCGGTCTTGGGTTGTTTCCCTCTCGAGCGCGGACGTTATAGCCCGCGTTCTCACTCCCGTGAAACGAACAGTCGGTATTCGGAGTTTGACTAGGGTCGGGAGTTTCCCCCCTTCCCCGACCAGTGCTCTACCCCCGACTGTCTATAACACGAGGCTAGCCCTAAAGCTATTTCGGGGAGAGCCAGATATCCCCAGGTTCGATTGGTTTTTCGCCCCTAACCACAGGTCATCCCCTAGCTTTTCAACGCTAGTGGGTTCGGGCCTCCATATACGATCAAGTATACTTCACCCTGCCCATGGCTAGATCACCTGGCTTCGGGTCTACGGCATGTGACTGATCGCCCTATTCAGACTCGCTTTCGCTGCGGCTTCGCCTCACTCGGCTTAACCTAACGCCACATACCGTAACTCGCCGGCTCATACTGCAAAAGGCATGCGGTCACACCAGATCGGTTGCTCCCGAAGGAGCGGTTAAAATGGTGCTCCCACTGTCTGTAGGCAGATGGTTTCAAGTTCTATTTCACTCCCCTCCCGGGGTGCTTTTCACCTTTCCCTCACGGTACTAGTTCGCTATCGGTCAGCTGGGAATATTTAGCCTTGGAAGGTGGTCCTCCCAGATTCACGCCGGATTTCTCGTGTCCGACGCTACTCAAGTCGGGACCCAGGGTAGCTCAGCCTTTCGCCTACGGGACTATCACCCTCTTCGGTCGTCCTTTCCAGAGACTTTGCAGACCGTTCGGCTAGACCTTGCTTTTAACCCTGCCCACCTCTGCATCGATGGGACGGTCCCAACTTACAACCCCGAAGAAGCAACGGATGCAGCCTTACACTCCTTCGGTTTGGGCTCTTCCCGTTTCGCTCGCCACTACTCAGGGAATCTCGATTGATTTCTTTTCCTCCGGTTACTGAGATGTTTCACTTCACCGGGTTCGCCGGACGCGCCTACTTTGGTTTCAGCGCGCCCTGCCATGGCTTCACCATGGCGGGTACTCCCATTCGGAAATCCCCGGATCAAAGCCTGCTTAGCGGCTCCCCGAGGCTTATCGCAGCTAGCCACGTCCTTCATCGCTTCCAGCTGCCAAGGTGTCCACCATCTGCCCTTACTGCGCTTGTATGGCACACACTCTATTCACTTATCAATGACCGATTTACTACGCAGCGCCGCTGCGCAAAAATCAATTCTACCACCTGCTTTGTTCACTGTCAAGAATCGCGGGTGGGCTTGTTGCAGGGGGATATTATACTGAGGAAATCCGGCTCTGCAAGAGCGAACGCGAAACGGCTGTTCCACGGCGGTTCGCCCTCCCGAGGTCGTGCTCGCCCAGATAACTGACCACGAACCCGGCGGCGAACGCATCGCCCGCTCCGGTTGTATCGACGTCTTCGATTGGGTTTCCTTTCACGCGGTCACGCGATCCTTCGGCCCAGGCCAAGCTCCCGTCCGGTCCCAGGGTGAGCACCCCCACCGGGAACCGGGCGGCGAGCGCCGTGACGATCTCATCAGGAACGACAGCCCCGGTGATCACCCGTCCTTCGGATAGGTTGAGAAATAGCCAATCGATCGATCCCACGGCGGCGAGGAATTTCCGCACCCCAAACTGGGCGATCAAGTTCGCCGGCGGGGCAGTCAAGGAAATGCTCATTCCCTGCTCATTGGCGATAGAAATCGCTTTACAGGCGGCTTGTGCCTGAGACCGCGAGAGCAGCGCGTATCCAGACAGATGAAGGTGAGCAGCGCCCTCGAACCAGGCGGGATCGATGAACGACCCGTCGAGTCCGTCGTTTGCCCCGCGCGAGCAGAGCATCGTCCGCTCCGCTCCGTCGACGAGGGAGATGATCGTTCCGGTGGGGAGGGCGACCCGCTTTAAGTGAGATTCGATCCCATCCCTCTCGAGGATGGACAGCATGGCATCCCCGATCGGGTCATTCCCGATACACCCGATCAGGGCCACCTCCGCCCCGTCTCGGGCGGCAGCACGGGCAAAGTTGACCGCCGCACCGCCGAAGGAGTTTGTGATCGCAGTGCGGACCTCGCCTCCCCGCGGGATCGCCCCAGGGAGAAGGACGGATACGTCGAGGTTGACGTCGCCGAGGACGACGATCCGGGTCATCTCAATCCAGCGATCGCCTCGGCGAGGGCCTGGACTCGGGCCGGATCGATCGGGGCGTCGAGGCGTCCATCCTCCTTCAACGAGGTTCCGACGATGAACCCGTCCGCGTCGCGGTAGGTGGAGAGGTTGTCGATCCGCACTCCACTCCCGATCAAAACCGGAAGATCGGTCACCTGCTTCACCGCCTGCAGCTTCTCCGGCGGGGTGCGCTTACCGGTCCCGATCCCGGTGATGATCAAGCCGTCTGGGCCATTACGCGCCGCATCGAGAGCCGCCTCCTCGATGGTGGTTAGGTGGGCGGCATGCTTGACATGCACATCGGCGAGGATCTTCACGTCGACTCCAAGGCGGGCTCGCGCTGCGATCAAGGTGCGCGCCTCTCCCTCGATCACCCCCTGGTCGGTGAACGCCACTCCGCAGAAGACGTTCACCCGGATGAACCGTGCCCCGGTGGCCGCGGCGATCGCCAGGGCAGCAAGCCCGTCGTTGCGCAGCACGTTCACCCCGATCGGGATCTGCGCCTCCTCTACCAGTTTCTGCACTACCACCGTCATCGCGGCAATCGTCTCCTTGGGAGCGTGCTTGGAAAATGGAGTATCCCCCATGTTCTCCACGATCGCTCCATCCGCCCCTCCTGCCGTCAGTGCGCGCAGGTCACGGCGGGCGGCGGCGAGGATCGAGTCTATTCCCTCCCCCCGATAACGGGGTGCCCCGGGAAGCGGTGGGAGGTGGATCATCCCGATGAGTGGTTTTTCACATCCAAATGGTTCCATACTATAACTATACCTGCGCGCCCCTTCCTCAAGCAACCCTTGCACCGGGGAGGAGGAGAGGTTAAAGTCTCCTCGTATTACAAATAGCGCAGGAGTGTTACTGGAGTGGGGAAGCTCGTTCGATTCAGCGTTTCCATCGAGGAGGAGCTGCTCGCCGCGTTCGACCGTCTGATCCGAACGCGCGGGTATACCAACCGCTCAGAGGCGGTGCGGGACGCGATTCGGGGGCAGCTCGTGCATCGCGAGTGGGAGGAGGGGGAAGAGGTCGCCGGGGTAATCACGCTCCTCTACGACCACCACCGTCCCGGGATCGGGGAGGCACTCACCGAGCTGCAGCACCACGCCCTGCCGCAGGTGATCGCGAGCACGCACATCCACCTCGATGAGACAAACTGCCTCGAGTTCATCGCGGTAAAAGGGGAGGCGAAATCGATCTCCCGCCTCGCCGACCGGTTGATCAGTCTGAAGGGAGTCAAGCACGGCGAGCTCACCGCCACCTCCACCGGGAAGAAGATCGTATGAAAGGAGCAGGTATGAAGAAGTTATTGCTGGGAATCATGCTGGCAGCGGCATTCGGCCTCGGGGGAGCGGCCGCCGTCCCTACGGTCGTTGCCACCCACGCTGTGTTCGGGGAGTTCGCGCAAGCGGTCGGAGGGGATTTGATCAACGTTGTTACCATCATTCCGTCCGGTTTCTGCCCGGCCCATTACGACCTGCGCCCGAGCGACGTGCGCGCGGTCGCCGACGCTTCCCTCCTCATCTACTCCGGGTTCGAACCGTGGATGGACACCTTGCGTTCCGCCCTCGGCAGCTCGGCCAAGGTCGTACAGCTCAAGGGGGATTGGAATACCCCGGACGGGGCGGCTGAAAAGGTCGACGCGATCGCGGCCGCGTTGAGCGAGCTCCTTCCCGATGCACAGGACGCACTCGCGGCGAACGCCGCGGCGTACAAGGCCCGCCTCGCGCAGATCGCCACGGAGCTAAAGAAGCGGGCAGACGAGCTCGGGACGGCCTCGATTCCGGTGATATGCATGCAGTGGCAGGTCCCATTTGTATCCTGGCTCGGATTTGACATCGTCGCCACCTATGGGGTTCCGGAAGGCCTGTCCATGCAGGACCTGGTCCGTCTCGCCCGGGTGGGGAAAGAGAACAGAGTGCGGCTTGTGATCGACAACCTGCAAAGCGGGATCGACTTCGGGGCGAAGCTCGCCCAGGAGGTCGGAGCAGTCCACGTCGTCCTGTCCAACTTTCCCGGGGCGATGCCGCACACCGCGACCGTCCTCGACCTGTTCGTCCGGAACGCCGACAGCCTGTTCTCGGCGATCGCTCCCATCCCAGGTGAATGACGATGGAGACGCTCACGATCGATCCGAAGACCGTCGACCTGGAGGAATTGATCGAAATAGGGACGAGGCTCCACGGCCACCTCGGTCCGTTCCTCGTCGCCGGGATCAGGATGGGGCTCCTCGCGCTCAAGCTCCTGGAAAGCCCGGGTTACTTCGGGATCAAGGCCGTATCCGAGACCGGGAACAAGACACCGCTTTCCTGCTTGACGGATGGGGTGCAGATCGGGTCAGGGTGTACGACTGGGAAGGGGAACCTGGAGGTGATCCCCGCCGGAGCGGCGCGGGTGCGATTCGAGACGGAGGACGGAAGAGCGGTGACGATCGCCCTTCGCCCCGAGATCCGCGCTGAATTCGAGTCCGGCGACCTCCATCAGGAGAGCGAGCGAGCCAAGGGGATGCCGGTTGAGGAGCTGTTCACTTGGAAGATAGAGCGGTAGAGCTGATCGATGTCACCGCGGTGTACGAGGGGGAGCGGATCCCGGCCCTGCACGGGATCACCCTTGCCGTCCCTTCCGGGAGACTCATCGGGATAGTAGGCCCGAACGGGGCGGGGAAGACGACCCTCCTCGAGGTGATAAACGGGCTCCTCCCTGTCACCGCCGGGGAGGTGCGCGTCCTCGGAGAGCCGGTCTCCCCCCGCAGCCATCGCCTCCGGCGGAGGATCGCTTACCTCCCACAGGATCTGTTCTTCTCTCCCTCCACCCCGTTTCTGGTCCGCGACGTGGTGCTGATGGGGCGGTTTGGACAGATTGGGCCGGGGCGGTTCCCCCGCCGTGTCGATCACCATGCCGTCTCCACCGCGCTGGCCGCGGTCGGGATGGAGAAGCTCGCCCATCGTCCGATCGGGCGGCTGTCCGGCGGGCAACAGCGCAAGGTACTGCTCGCCCGGGTCATCGCCCGTGCTCCTGAATTACTCCTCCTCGACGAGCCGCTCACCAACCTCGATCCCGCTTCCAAGGATGAGCTTTCCGGGCTCGTGCTCGGGATCCACCGCGAGCTTGCGCTCACCACCCTGTTCGTCAGCCATGAGCCTGGCCCGCTCCTCGAGTCCGCTGATCGGATCGTGACGATCGAGGCAGGGCGGCTCCTCGATCCTGTGCCGGCTTGATGTTCGGGATACCGCTTCACATCGTCCTTCCCACCCTGATCGGGAGCCTCATCGCCGGCGGGATCTGCAGCGTCATGGGGATCTTCGTGGTGCGGATGAACCTGTCTTCGCTCGGGTTCGCCATGTCCCACGCCGCGTTTGCCGGTGCGGCGCTCGGGATCGCGGTTTCCGGGTTAGATCCCCTGTTGATGGCGATCCTGTTCGCGGTGGCGATGGCCGCGGTCCTCGGCCCCCTGTCCGAGCTGTCACGCCTCAACCCGGACACGATCATCGGGGCGATCTTCCCGTTGATGATGGCCCTCGGGCTGATCTTCCTCAGCCTCGCCCCGAGCGCCGGGATCGGAAGCGGAGCGTTGTCCCTCCTGTGGGGGAGCGTCCTCGGGATAACGATGTCCGACGTGATCAAGCTCGGGATCCTCGCGGTCGTCTTGCTCTTCGTTCTCGGGGTGTTCTGGAAGGAGTTCCTCGCCGTCCTCCTCGACCGTAAGCTCGCCGCCGCATCCGGGATCCCGGTGCGGGTCTACTACTACACGATCCTGTTTCTAACCGCGCTTGTGGTCGCGTTCTCGCTCAGGATCACCGGCGGACTCCTGATCTACACCTTGATGATCCTTCCCGCCTCTGCTGCCTACCAACTCCTATACGACATCAAGAAGGTGTTCCTCGCCGCGCCTCTGATCGGCGCCTTGTCATCCCTCCTCGGGTTTATCCTCTCCCTCGCTGCCGACCTTCCGATCGGCTCGTCAATCGCGGTCGCCGCCGCCGGGATCTTCCTCCTTGCGGTCGTCCTCTCCCCAAAACGGCGGGTAGCGAAGGGAACACAGGCATAGAACGCCTGTTTGCAATCCTGGTCTTCTTTTCCGAACGCAATGATTTCTGACTTTGACACCGTTCTCCGTTTTTGGTGTATATTGGTCAGTACATACAGGAGGTGATGTAGGATGAAACATCGGTGGGCATGGGTGAGCATTGCGCTGGTAGTGATGGTCCTTGTGGCGACGATGGCCGCAACAGCGACCACCTATTCCAACTGGAGCGGGAAGTACAGGGTCGGGGAAACGGTCCTGTTCAAGGTAGACACAGAGCAATTCTGGTGGTGGGGCTGTTGTTGCTGCTGTTGTAACCAGCAGCCTGCTTGCCCTGCGGTGCAGATATCCGGTTGGCACGTAGCCGATTCTACCGGGAAGACGGTCTATCAGGTCGTGTTCGACACCCCGGTCGACGCATCCGGTTGGCAGGGGAGCTGGGGGCAGGTCGATTCATCCAACGCCGCTGTCCCTGCCGGTTACTACACCCTGTACGTGGACACCACGGTCGGGACCCTGTCGCGACACATTCAGATCTACGACCCGTGTAACTGCTGTTGGTCGTGGTCCTGGAACTGCAATACCTGTACAGAAGTAGCGAGCATAACAAATTGCGGCTGTCGGACGAGCCTCGTCCTGTTGAAGGAAGTAGCCACCAATAACTGCTGCGTCCCGCTTTTCTGGTGGCCGTGTTGCCCCAACCACTGACGGAGGTGATCAGCGGTAGAAATCGGTTAATCGACTAATTCGTCCGCGTGTTAATAAGGAGGTTTCAGTGAAACATCGATTGAAAGTGTTACTTGTGTTGATCGGGGTTGTTCTCCTCGGGGTCTCCGGAGTGTTCGCCCAGGATCAGCCCCAGGAGCCGACCCCGATCCTTCCCCAGATCGTAGCGTTCGCCCAATCGGCTGCCCAAGCAGCGGCGCAGGCGGCAGCGAACGCCCAGGCATCGGCCCAAGCAGCAGCCGAGCTCCTCGCTGAGGTGCAGGGGACGGACAACGAGTGTTCCCTGTGTTCCGACTCGTGTGATGCAATAGACTCAGCAGTCGCGGCGGCACAGGCATCGGCGCAGGCGGCAGCGAACGCCCAGGCGACCGCCCAAGCAGCGATCTCCCAGATCTCCCAGGCGGCGGCAAACGCCCAGGCGGCGGCTGATGCCTCGGCACAGGCGTGTGCTAGCGCGGCGGCTCAGGTACAGGCGATCGTCGCAAAGATCTCCCAGGCGGCGGCCGAGGCGAAGGCAGCGGCTGATGCCTGGGCGCAGGCATGTGCCACTGCTCAGGCGAACGCAGCGACGATGACATCAGCCGTATCCAAGGCGGTGGCCGATGCCCAGGCTCAGGCGGAGGCCTCGGCCCAGGCATGCGCTAGCGCGGCGGCCAAGGTGCAGACTTACATCCAAGATATCGTCCGGGTGATCGCTCAGGCGGATGCGACTGCCCAAGCGCAGGTGGAAGCGGCAGCGTCGGCGTACGCGAACGCCAAGGCGTCGGTCGAGGCGGTCGCCAACGCGGTCGCCCAAGCGCAGGCGAGCGCTCAGGCCTGTGCTAGAGCGGACGCCAGTGCCCAAGCGCAAGCCCAGGCGACAGCGAGCTCCGTCTCGAAGGCGCAGAAACTCGTCAAGGACGTCTCCCAGACTGTGCAAACCCCAGTCCTATGTGGAAGCGTAGTGACGGAGATCTCGGGGACGGTGAGCGCGGCCGCGTCGGCGGTGGCACAGGCGGAATCAGCGGCCAAGGCAGCGGCTCAGGCGGTCGCGCAAGCGCGAGCGTCGGCGGAAGCGCGAGCAGCGGCAGCAGCAGCGGCCTACTCCAAGGCGGAAGCCCAGGCGAACGCCGCGGCGACGGCCTACGCGCGCGCCGAGGCGACAGCGAAGGCGATAGCCAAGGCGAAGGCAGAGGCGGAAGCAGCGGCATACGCGGCGGCACAAGCGATTGCTCAGTCCAAAGCGTCGGCCGAGGCGTACGCAGAAGCGGCGGCCAAGGCCGTTGCGGACGCCAAGGCGGCGGCAGCAGCGGCAGCGTCGGCGACCGCTCAGGCGTACGCCAACGCAAAGGCATCGGCGCAGGCGGCGGCAAGCGCGGTAGCCAAAGCCCAAGCCGCAGCCCAGGCGGCGGCATCCTCGATCGCCCAGGCATCGGCGACCGCTCAGGCACAGGCCAAGGCAGCGGCTGACGCGGTAGCACAGGCCAAAGCCCAAGCACAGGCCACAGCATCGGCAGTGGCTAAAGCATCGGCGACCGCTCAGGCACAGGCCAAGGCAGCGGCTGACGCACAGGCGGAGTGCCAATCGACCACTTCATCGATGGCACACGCCGTGGCAACGGCGGTAGCCAGTGCCCAGGCGCAGGCACAGGCGGCGGCAAACGCAGCGGCGCAGGCACAGGCAGCAGCGCAGGCAGCAGCACAGGCAGCGGCACAGGCACAGGCGAAAGCCAAGTCAGCGGCGAGTTCTACTTCTTCGGGAAGCGCGAGCTCATCCGCTCAGGCATATGCGGCGGCTGAGGCGATGAACTCGGCCGAGGTCCTCGCGCAGGTGAAGACTGCGATCAGCGCTGCCGCGCAAGCGCAAGCGGCGGCACAAGCGGCGGCAAGCGCCTATGCGCAGGCACAGGCGGCGATCCAGGACGGGATGAGCTCATTAGCTCAGGCCCAGGCGGAAGCTGAAGCAGCGGCGCAGGCAGCGGCAAGTGCGGCCGCGCAGGCCCAGGTTGCCGTCACCGCCGGGGTTCAGGCCGCAGCCCAGGCAGAAGCGAAGGCAGAAGCGGCGGCGCAGGCAGCAGCCCAGGCAGCGGCGCAGGCACAGGCGGCGGTAACCGTCGGCGTCCAGGCCGCGGCTGAAGCCCAGGCCGAAGCGTACGCAGCGGCGCAGGCAGCAGCTCAGGCGGCGGCGCAGGCGCAAGCGGCGGTGATCGTCGGAGTGAAAGCGGTCGCTGACGCAGAGGCAAAGGCAGCGGCAGCGGCGTTTGCGGCGGCAGCGGCCCAAGCGAGCGCAGAGGCATCGGTATCCGTGGGAGTGAAGGCCGCAGCTGAGGCCGAGGCGAAGGCCTATGCAGCAGCTCAGGCAGTCGCCCAGGCGTTCGCAGAGGTGCAAGCGTCGGCAAGCGCCATCGCCGAGGCAGAAGCGCGGGCGGCGGCAGCGGCGAGCGCGGCGGCGGAGGCTTATGCACAGGCCCAGGTAGCGGTCCAGGCAGCGGCGTATGCGGCGGCAAGCGCCGATACATCGGTGTCGGTTATGTCCGACATCCACTCGTCGACCCGCACCTTGATCGACAAGGACTGCCTCGCTGACATGTGCCGCGAGTATACCCCTCCCACGACTCCGACTACGCCGACAACCCCGACACAGCCCACTGGTTGTCCGGAACCTCAGTCGATGACCTGGGAGTTCGGGGAGTTTCAGGGTGGGATGTTCCTCACCTCGACCAAATCCTTGCCTTACGAGATCTCATCCACTCTCGATGAGCTTAACATCGTAGGAGCATTCCAGGAGTCGAGCGAGCTTCCCGATGGGGTCAGCTTCTCGCTCAACCTCGACAACAGGAGTGGAACCCTGCGCGGATCGTTCCCAGGGAATCCGGCGACATACCGCATCTTCTACCGCATGATCGACGCCAATAAGTGCGCTGCTGCTACTCTGATCGTAGTGATCAGCGTCGGCGGTGGAGGACAAACTACTACCCCGACCACCCCGACGACACCAGAGTTATCAGTGGTAGTCACGAACGTCGCGGTGGAACAGCTGTGCGGTGACAACTACTCGCACGCGGTCACCGTCTACTACGAGACGCACGGCGGGACTCCCCCGGTATCGATCCAGGGGATCCAGTGGACGCTGCCAGATGGTTCCTCTCGGGTAACCACTGGAATCTCGATGACGAGCGGTTGGGTGCGTATGCCGGTCGAATACCCAAGCGGCGGCCAGGTGAGCGTGAAGGTGATAGCGCGTGACGGAGCCGGGCACACCGCGTCCGACACCGGTGGCGCCTATCTCCAGCCGTGTGAAGCGGTAGGAACCCCGCCGGTGGAGCAGCCCTGCGTGCACGTGAGCGCGGTCCTCTCCGGTGGGATCCCCACCACGACGGCGTACATGAGGCCGCAAGTGACGGAGATCCCGGTCGAGATGGTGGTGAACGGAAAGCTCAAGTACATCACCCCCTACGACCTGTGTGGAGAGCCTGGGACCCGATTCTTCATCCAGGCGCCGCGCGACTTCTGGACGCAGCAGGAGGCCCACCTCTATTTCGTCGGCTGGGAGCGCTACGATCAGGAGCAACAGAAGTGGGTGCCTCTGTCGGACAACCCGAAGATCACCCAAAACCCGAACATCGCTGTCAACTTGAAGAACGGCGGTTCGCTCCGCGCCGTGTACCAGCAGCGCGGACAGGGCTGATCGACCAAGCAAATCCGAACGGGGGACGGCGCTGTTGCTGTCCCCCGTTATCTTTCTCCAACGATCGATCGTTGGTCAGTACGCGCGGGCGAAGTAGGCGTAGCCCTGGGCCGGCCTCCCGCACACAGCGCAGCGGAGCCCGCTGGGATTCCACTCCTCGTTCAGCTCGAGCGGGAAACAACGCGATGTTGCCTTTGTTTCCTCTTTGATCCTTGCCTCACACTCGGCCGAGCCGCAGTGGGGGACGAGGGCCCAGCCGCTTTTTACGATCTCCTTGAGCTCGTCGTAGTCCTTCGCCTCGTGCAGATTGGCATCCCGGAACTCCCGTGCCTGGGTGAGAAGGCTCATCTGGACCTCGTCGAGGAGTCGCGCCACCACTGCAGCGAGGCCTTCCTGCCCGACCGACGTCTTGCCGTCCCTGCCCGGCACGTCGCGGCGGGCGATGACGACCGTCCCCCCTGCGACGTCGCGCGGCCCGATCTCCATTCGGAGCGGGACCCCGCGCATCTCCCAATCGTTGAACTTGAACCCGGGGGTGATCCCGACACGGTCGTCGACATGCACCCGGATCCCGGCGGCAACGAGCTCGTTCCTGATCCGGGACACCGCCTCCAAGACAGCGCTTTTCTCCTCTTCCTGCTTCCAGATCGGAACGATCACCACCTGGATTGGGGCGAGGCGGGGAGGGAGGCGCAATCCCTTGTCGTCCCCGTGGGCCATTATGATCCCCCCGATCATCCGGGTGGAGACCCCCCATGAGGTCGTCCATGCGTACCTGAGCTCGTTCGATTCGTCGAGGAACTTGATGTCGAACGCCTGGGAAAAGTTCTGGCCGAGGAAGTGGGATGTGCCGGACTGCAGTGCCCATTTGTTGCGCATCATCGCCTCGATCGTGTACGACGCCTCCGCACCGGCGAACTTCTCCTGATCGCTCTTCTGCCCTTTGATCACCGGGATTGCCGCCTCGTTCTCCGCAAAGTCAGCGTAGATCTCGAGCATTCGCATCGTCTCGGCCCGCGCCTCTTCTGCGGTGGCGTGAGCGGTGTGCCCTTCCTGCCACAGGAACTCGAGGGTGCGCAAGAACAGACGGGGCCGCAGCTCCCAGCGGACGACGTTCGCCCACTGGTTGATGAGGAGCGGAAGGTCACGGTAGGAACTGATCCACTGGGAGAAGGCGTGTCCGATCACCGTCTCCGAGGTGGGGCGGACGACGAGCGGCTCCTCCAGCTCCTTTCCCCCGCCGTGGGTTACAACGGCGAGCTCAGGGGCGAACCCCTCCACGTGCTCCGCCTCGCGCTTTATGAAGCTCATCGGGATCAGGAGCGGGAAGTACGCGTTCTTGTGCCCGGTCGCCTTAAACCTCCGGTCGAGCCCGGCCCGGATGTTCTCCCACAGCTCGTAGCCGTATGGTTTGATGATCATGCATCCCCGCACCGGCGCGTAGTCGGCCAGGTCGGCCATGCGGACGACGTCGGTGTACCAGCGGGAGAAGTCCTCGCTCTGGGGGGTCACTCCTTGTGCTCCCATCGTGATCTCTCCTTTGCTTGTCGTTTTCCAGAGTTTAACCGCTAGCAACGCGGGATGAAACCTAGACCCCAAAGAGGTAGAGGATTCCGCCGACGGCGAGACCGAACCCGAGGTTGAACGCCTTCACCCGCAGGGAGTCGCGCACCGATACCGCAAAGAGGGGGAGCATCCCGTGCCCGTCCTGGACGAACGAGCTCACGAACAGGACCGAAAACGGGATCAACCCAGCCGCGTACATCATCACGAAGATCATGTGCGGCCCTGATTCGGGGATGATTCCCAAAAGCCCAGCGAACAGGAAGACGAGCCAGATATGCCCCTGGATGAACGCCCGCACCGTCTCCTGCGGCGGAAGGAAGGAAAGGACCAGAAGTGCCCCGAACGTCCACAGGAACACGCGCAGGGTGTGCTTCCGCAGGATATGGCCGATGATGTGAACGCGCAGGTAGTGCTCCGTGCTCGC
>JAGGSO010000026.1 GCA_021159055.1 Candidatus Bipolaricaulota bacterium
CGAAGGGGTTGTTCATCCTGTTCACGCTGGCGCTGCTCCTTTTGTTGAGCGGGGCGACCCAAAAGTGGACTGGGTAGGATAAAACATACAGTTACAATTACTGTCCGTAGCAGTATAGTTACACGCTTAGCCCAAGGCGTTGAATTATCAGATTTGAAGGGGGAAGGGTTGTCTTTCCCCCTTTTTTTCTGTAGGATAACAATAAATGTCACTAAAACTTAGTGCTAAGATATATCTGTGGGCTGTGTTCATCCTCGCTGCTATATGCACGGTTATTTATCTCCCCCGGATAGAACTCTCAAGGCATTTTATCTCCACTCTATTGTTCCTTGCGGTGATTGCCTTTTTCTCTGAAGTGTATGAGATTGAGATTACATATAAAAGAAGTATATCGGCATCCATCGCTATCTATTTAGCCGCGGTCTACCTTGGCGGAGCGTCGCTTGCGATTCCAGCAGTCCTGCTTGGCACTCTCATCGCTGAAATTATACTAAGGTGGGAGTTTATCAAAAAGGGTGTTTCTTCGTTTCTCTATCGAGTTGGATTTAATGTTAGTCAAACGTTACTTTCCGCAACCATCGCAGCGGTAGTCTTTGAAGTAAGTGGAGGCCATGCTCCACCATATGCCACACCCGTTGAATTCGGCCCACCCGTCGCCGCTTTTTTTACTTATATCCTAGTTAATACTGCACTCGTATCCGGGATCATCCACCTCACTGAAAAGGTGAGTTTTCTGTATCACTTGAAGTTCAATCTACAACACTTATCCATTCAGTTCCTGTCTCTAGGAGTGCTCTCGATCCTGCTTGCGATCGTGTACCAGATCCAACCGTGGTACATCCTGCTCGTTCTTGTCCCACTGGTCCTGGTTCATGTTTCACTCCGGGGTTACATGCGCTTGCGCCATCAAGCGCAAAAGACGTTCGAGAAGGTCGCGCAGAGCCTGGGAGAGCGCGATCCTTACACCGGCAAGCATTCGGAAGATGTGGCGGTCATCGCGCGAAAAATCGGTCGGGAGCTCGGTCTCGCTGAAGATGAAGTAGAGCAGATCGAAGCCGCGGCACGCGTGCATGATATCGGGAAGATCTCCATCCCCGACAGTGTCCTCCTCAAGCCAGGGAAACTGACGGATGAGGAGTGGGAGGCGATAAAACAGCATCCGGTCATCGGTGCGGATCTTCTGTCTGGACTGGAGATCTACGAAGGCAGCATCGACATAATCCGTCATCACCACGAGCATTGGGATGGAAGTGGCTATCCTGATGGGTTGAAAGGTGAGCAGATCCCGTTGGGAGCGCGGATCGTCGCCGTAGCCGACGTTTACAACGCACTGACTACCGACCGTCCTTACCGCAAGGCTTATTCCAAGGCAGAGGCGCTGGAGATTATCCGGGATATGAGTGGTAAGGAGCTGGATCCTCAACTGGTGGAAATCTTCCTGCGGGTGATCTAAATGATCCTTCTGTGGGCGTTGGTAATTGGATTAGCAATCGGGTTTCTCCGGCACGGTAACTTGGGAAACCTGGCGCGATTGAAGTTAAATGGGGTATGGTTGATCTTCGCGGCCTTGCTGGTCCAGGTTCTCATCTTTCCGCTCGGCCCAAACGGCCCGATCGTCCGCAGCGGGACAGCGATACTGCACTTCGTTTCCTATGCGCTGCTCATCGGGTTCATCGGGCTCAACCGCAAGCGGTTTGGGATCCTGGTGATGGGGATCGGCCTGCTCCTCAATATTCTTGCCATCTCGGCCAACGGTGGATACATGCCCGCTTCAGCGGCCGCTCTCCGCCACGCCGGGATGGAACAAACCGCGATCGCATTGGAACAGGAGCTGCATCACGGGAATACCGTCCTCATGAGCAAGGATACACGGTTGAATCTCCTCGGCGATCGATTTTCCGTTCCGGCGACGGTTCCGCTTGCGACCGCGTTCAGCATCGGCGACATCCTCCTCGCCCTGGGAGTGATCATCTTCCTTGCCACAGAGATGCCTCGAGGCAAGGAAAGTTCCAGTGATTAAGTCAGTTCCCGTTGTGGTTCCGTGGATCGGCGAGGAGGTAGTCGATGATCTCGTCAATCCGGGCGGTGGCGAGACAAATTGAGGAATCTGCCGCTCCGTAGTACATCCACAGTTCACCATCACGTACGAATCCCCCGCATGGGAAGACGACGTTGGGGACATCCCCGGTACGCTCGTACGGAGCCTGCGGCCCGAGGATCCAGTGGTGCGTGCGGGCGATGAACAGCTCGGGCTCGTCCCGGTCAAGGAGCGCTGCCCCTACCCGGTAGATCGGCCCGCTCACCATGTTCTTGATCCCGTGATAGATCAGGAGCCAACCTCGATCGGTTTCGATCGGCGGAAGGCCGGTCCCTACCTTCGCCCCGTCCCACCACGGCCCGGCACGAAACGGGAGGACGACCTGGTTCTCCCCCCAATGGAGGAGGTCGGACGAGTAGGCGATCCATATGCTCCCCTCCCCTCCTCGGGGACGGTGTAGGATCGCGTATTTCCCTTTAACCTTGCGCGGGAATAGAGCGGCATCCTTATTGTTGGGCGGGAACACGATTCCAAGTCGTTCCGCGCTCTTGAAGTCGGTCGTAGTGGCGAGGGCTACCGCCGGGCCGTAGCCGGAATAGGCGGTGTAGGCGAGCACCCAGCGGTCGAGCTCGTCCACACGGGTGACGCGACAGTCCTCAATTCCGTACGCCTCGTACGGCGATCCCTGATCAGGGTGAAGCAACGGTCGATCCTCAATCCGCCAATCTGTAATCCCATCACGGCTGCGGGCGACGGTGAGGTGAGAACGCCCTGACCTGCTCTCCACCCGCAGGAGCAGGAGTACCTCATCCCCCAGGTCGGCAACGCCGGCATTGAATACCGCATTCGCCGGATAGGGAAGATCCGAAACCTCGATGAGCGGGTTACGTTCACTTCTGACAAACAATTCTTCCATCTCTCCTCCTCAGCGACCGATCGGTCATGGGCAGGAAGTATCCTCCAGCGATCCTGCTGGCTCAAGTATCTATTCTCTCAGTTCGATTCCGTGGACCATCGTGCAAATGCCGCACTGCGATGAGACATTCGCTCCCCTTCACCGCACGATGATCGCCACTAGATCGGCGACGTTCGTCCCTGTCGGCCCGGTGTTGATCAATGCATCCACGGCCCCCAACGCGGTATACGAGTCGTTCCGCGCCAGGACGTCCCACGGATCGATTTCACGTGCATGTAGCCTGTCGAGCGTCTTTCCGTCAACCATCCCCCCAGCAGCGTCGGTCGGACCGTCGCGTCCGTCGGTCCCCAGTGAGGCGATGATCACCCCGGGAAGCCCGGAGATCCCCAGCGCCGCCGATAGGGCGAGCTCCTGGTTCCGTCCGCCCTTCCCGCTACCATGCACTGTGACCGTCGTCTCCCCGGCGGCCAAGACAAGGGCGGGAGCAGGGACCGGGCGATCTCTGGCCGCCAACTCGCGTGCCATCGCGGCGAACACCTTTCCCACCTCCCGCGCCTCTCCCTCAAGGGTCGTGGTGAGGATGAGGGTGTTGTAGCCGAGCCGCTCCCCTTCCTGCTGTGCCGCCTCCGCCGCGATTGTCCCGGAACCCGCGATCACGTAATTCACCCGGGCGAACGCTGGATCGCCCGGCTTAGGGGTGTCGGGGACCTCCCCGTTCACTCCGGCGGACAAGCGGGCCCGCACCGCAGCCGGCACCCTCTCCCACAACCGGTATCGATTGAGGATCCCGACGGCGTCCGAAAAGGTCGTCGGGTCGGGGACCGTCGGCCCGGAGGCGATCATATCCACCGGATCGCCCGGGACATCGGAAAGGATGATGGAAATGACCTGGGCAGGGAAGGCCCGGGTCGCCAGTTGTCCCCCTTTGAGCTGGGAGAGGTGCTTGCGGACCGTATTTATCTCCTGGATGCGCGCTCCGGAGAGTAAGAGGAGCTGATTGGTCTCGATGAGGTCGGAGAGGGTCACGGGCGAGGCGGGCAGGGTCAGAAGGGCTGAGCCCCCGCCGGAGATGAGAACGATGACGAGATCTTTCTCCTCGGCGGAGTCCACAAGGGCGGCGATCCTCTCCGCCGCCTCCAGCCCGCGGGAGTCCGGGACCGGGTGCGCCGCCTCGACCACCTCGACTTTTCGCGTGGGGACCTTGTACCCGTCGGCTGTGATGACAAGTCCGGCCGCGATCCTCTCCCCCAGGACCTCTTCCAGCGCTGCGGCCATCCGCGCCGATGCCTTACCCACTCCGACGACGATGACCCGCCCGACACGCGCGAGATCGTACTCTGCGCCGTCAATTCGGAGGATCTCCCCATCGAGCCTTACCGTCCGGTTGACGCACCCTTCCGGGGAGACGGCCTCCACGGCTTTTTGGAGGATCCGCCTTAGGTCGTCATGAAGGCCCATAGAAACCCTCCGCTGAATACCCGTCCCCTGGGGCAGAGCTCTTCCCTGCGTTAGCTATATGCTTCATCTTTCCCTTCTCCTTGCCGTGCGGGCGAAACTCTCGATCATCTTGTACAGATGATGGAGTGCGTAATCATACCCCCTGAGAGCGACGGTGGTGGTGTAGTTCAAGACCCTAGCGAGCCAAAGCTTGAAAAGCAACTCCCGCCAGTCTTCGTCCGTGAAATCGAACTCCTCCAGCAGGATCTTGTATGTCGCAAACCAGGTTTCATCGTCCATGAACCTGAACCGCGGCCGGCGGGGGCACTCGCGCATCCCCTCCTGCACATTGTGCGGGAAGTGAGCTAAGAGCTCAATCTGCCTCTCCGTCCAGCCGCTCATCAGAAGCCCCAAACTACCCTCCAGATCATAAGCGGTCTTCTCCTTGACCGCTTCCGGCACCGGCCCCGGTCGCTCGATTCGGTGCAGGATCCCCCGCGTATCGAGCTCCTCCTCTCTCAGCTCCTGAATCGTGTTGAAGCATTCAAGCGCCATGTCCTTAAGGTCGCTCAACGCCCCGTAGAGCTTATGAAGCTTGCCGGCGGAGACGTAGGTCTCGAACATGCTGAACTTTTCCCTGGCCATCGCCCAGGTATAAGCGGTATCGATCCCCCAGTCGCTCCGTGCAAGCACCGCCTCGTTATTGATGAGTGCTTCCGCCACCTCTCGGTTCATCATCAGCTCGCCACCGAGCGGCTGCTCGATGAACGGGAGCTCTGTATCCGGCCAGAGGACGGCAAAGCCGGTCTTGGTGATCATCCAGGTGACCATGGCGTCGGTGGATGCACGGGGGAAGTAGTGTCGCACCACCTGATAGCCCTCATCTCCGGCGTCCTCCGCTTGGCTGATCCAGTCCTGGGAGAACGTCACGATATCGGAGTCGTAAAAGTGGATCCGCGTGTAGTCGGTCTCCTCCAGGAAATGCTTGAGCGCTGTGTTCATCCCGTCGCCCTTTCCCGGACGCTTGTTCCCCAGCCTCTCCTGCAGGATCAAGCGAATCTCCTTGCCGCTCTCTTTTTCGATCTCAGGGATAGCCGCCTGTATCCCCTTGTAGCACTCGTTCTCCTCGTAGCCGACGCAGAGCACCGCCCCCACCCGCGAATGAGCGGCCGCCTCACGGATGTTCTTCGTAAAGACCTCGTTGTCCTCTGACTTGAATGGAAAAACAACCAAACTCTTCTTCATGTCTGTTTATTTCCTTTTGTGAACGGAAGATTTGTACTAGCCTACATCCTTGAGCGTGGCCAGCGCCTTGTCCAACTTGCCGACGAATATGCCGATCCCGTAGTCGCTGATTCCCCCGACCCAGATCAGGTAGTCCTCGTACTTCACCAACCCATCGCCGAAGATCACGAACGCCCGGTCGCCGTAGTTCTCCACGAGTCCCTGCGGCGCCAGGAGATAATCGCTGATTGCCAGGAGCTTTCCGT
>JAGGSO010000027.1 GCA_021159055.1 Candidatus Bipolaricaulota bacterium
GGCCGCCCCGAGCGGCATCCCGGGATGCCCGGAGTTCGCATTCTGGATCATGTCAACGGCCAAAAACCGAATCGTGTTTACACAGAGCTGGTCCAAGTCTCGCGCTTCCATTCCGTCTCCTTGTTCAGTGATTTCCTCCATAATACCGCACCGGAAGGCGGGTGCAACCGGGATAGGGTAATCGAGTTCACCCGCCGACTCGACAAATGTCACGCGAAAACCGGGCGCTTTCGCTTACCTTCGTAGTGAGATGTCCATCCGTCAGAGGGCTGTGTCGCGAACCTATCCGCTTCCCCGCGCTCGGACGAAGGCCCGCACCGCGAGCCTCCCCCGCGCGGTGGTCCTGATCATTGCGGGTGCTGTACTCCTATCCGGCCTCTGCCTCCTCTACCTGTGGCAGGGGACGGCGATCCTCTCCCTCACGGCGGAGCGGGAGAGCGCGAAGCAGACCCTGGAATCGATTCGAGAGGTGAACCGCTACCTCGAGTTTCAGGTCGACCGCGCGTTCTCCCTGGAGCGGATCGAACGGATCGCCCGCACGCAGCTCGGGATGGACGATCCCAAGATCGTGCGCTACGTGGAGGTTCCGGGGAAATGAGCAGGGAGCAAAAACGGGGGTTGGTCCTGCTCGCGTTCCTCGGGCTGGGGACGCTCGCCATCATCGGGCGGTTGGTCCTGGTGCAAGGGGTCGAACACGACCGCTGGCTCGCCGCGGCGCGGGCGACGCACGAGCGGACGATCGCGCTCGATCCACGCCGAGGGACGATCTACGACCGCAACGGCGTCCCGCTCGCGTTCGACGTCAAGGCATCAGCGATCGCGATCGACTCGTTCAACATGACCAAGCCGGACACCCTGATCGAGATCCTCTCCCAGGAGCTGAATAAGCCCCCGGAGGAGATCGCGGCCCGTGTCTACCGCCAGAGCTACTTCACCTGGATCGACCGCAAGGTTGACCTGGAGACGGCCGAGCGGATACGGAAGCGTGCGACCGCCGCGGACGCCAACGGCCTGGTATTCATCGACACCTGGAAGCGCTGCTACCCCCAGGGGGACCTGGCCTCGAACGTTCTCGGGTTCGTGGGGACCGACGGCCATGGGCTAGAAGGGATCGAACTTGAGTTCGACAAGGAGCTCTCGGGCACCCCGACCACCCTGCACGTCGTGCGCGGTGCCGACGGTCGGACCTACCACACCGAGACGATCGAGCAGGGGAGCCCGGGGAGGGATATCTACCTGACGATCGACGCCGTCCTCCAGCACGTATGCGAAGACGAGATCGATCGCGGCGTGTCCCGATTCCGGGCGAACACCGGGTTCATCGTCCTGATGGACCCCGCAACCGGAGAGGTGCTGGCGCTGGCCCAGGACCGCCGCTACGACTTGAACGATTTTTCCAAATCGACCCCGGAAGAGAGAAAGGACCTGCCGGTGAGCTTCCTGTTCGAGCCGGGATCGTCGTTCAAGGCGTTCACCGGGCTCGCCGCGCTCGAGGCGGGGGTGGTGACCCCGTCCGACCGGTTCAACGGGAACGACGGACTCATCGTCGCCGGGCACACGATCCACAACTCGGAGAACGAATCGTTCGGCACCGTCACCTTCTCCAAGATCATCCAGTACTCGATCAACACCGGGATGATCCGCGTCGCTCAGCGGCTCGGGCAGGAGCGGCTGTATAATTTCCTGGTCGATCTCGGGTTCGGAAAGAAGACCGGGATCGAGCTTCCCGGCGAGGAGAACGGGATCCTGCGCGATGTGAGCAAGTGGTCCAAGCTCGGACTTGCTGCAACCGCGATCGGGCAATCGGTCGGGGTCACTGGGATTCAACTCGCGCGGGGGATGTGCGCGGTGGCAAACGGCGGCGAGCTCCTGCAACCGCACGTGATCCTGCGAATCGGGGACGGCCCGGCAGTCAACCCGACCGTGATCCGGCGGATCGCCTCCCCGGGAAACTGCGCCACGATGCGGGGGTTGATGCGCCTCGTCGTCGAATCCGGAACCGGGACCCCGGCCGACATCCCGGGGTTCGACGTCGCGGGCAAGACCGGGACCGCGCAGAAGGCGATCCCGGGCAAGGGCTACGTCGCGGGCAAGTTCACCTCGCTGTTCACCGGGTTCTTCCCCAAGGACGACCCGAAGTACCTCGGGCTCGTCGTCCTCGACGAGGTGAAGACGCGCCCGGTCTGGGGTGGAGCGACCGCCGGCCGGATCTTCCACGACGCCATGTCTCGTGTCGCCCTCATTACCCACCTCCCTCCGGTGGCAGTCGGGCCCTGACAGGGCGCATCCGCCAACACCGCACAGAAATCCGGCGGAAACGACGACCTCTGACGGACGAGATCGCTTCCTTGCCCGAGGATGTGTAACGTTATAAACTACTAACCGCGATGAAGAATGAATTTCAAAAGAGCGGGGGAGAAATGCCTGTCCCGCAAGGAATCATCGATCCAGCCGAACGGTTTGCTCATATCTGCTGGGTCATGCGGCCCAAGAGTCTACGGGTCTGTCACACTAAGGTTAACATTTGAACGAAGCTGACACGCGTGCGAACTTAATCGAGCCAAAGCTGAAGGCTGCTGGATGGACCGGGAGCCGAGTGACGCGCGAGTTCTACTACCAGCGGGACACGGAATACGCGCCGGGACGGATCGTCCTTTTGGGGAACCGAACCAGCCGGGCAACTCCCCGCCAAGTGGATTACCTCCTCCGGCATACCGCCGGGTTCCCCATTGCGGTGGTGGAGGCTAAATCGACGGAAAAGCCAGCAGAAGCAGGGTTAGAGCAGGCGAAGGAATATGCACGTGACCTCGGCGTATCGTTTGCTTGTTACAAAATTCGTTGAGGAGTTTACCCGTGCGAAAACTCGTGTAGTCAGTACGCGCAACACTGATTCGCCGGTGCGGAAGCACGCAGGGCGCTATCCCCTCCGGCGAAGCGACTCCCACAGGGTAACCGGCACCCCGCGGCGGCGGAACAGAAATACGAGCACTCCCCCAGCGATGAACCCGCCGATGTGGGCAAACCACGCGACCCCTCCTTCGCGTCCAAGTGTCCCCGCGCCGTTTATCACCTGGAGGATGAACCAGAACCCGAGGAGGAATACGGCTGGGACCGCAACGAGGCGGATGAAGAAGAAGATCGGGATCAGGGTGAGTACGCGGGAATACGGGAACAGCATGAAATACGCGGCAAGGACCCCGGCGATCGCTCCCGATGCCCCGATCTGGGGGACCGGGCTATGGGGCGAGATGGCGATCTGGGCGCCAGCGGCAGCGAGGCCACAGATGAGGTAGAAGAGGAGGAACCGTCCGTGCCCCATCGCGTCCTCAACGTTATCCCCGAAGATCCACAGGTAGAGCATGTTCCCAAGAACGTGCAGCAGCCCTCCGTGGAGGAACATGGAGGTGAACAGCGTGATCCAGATGGGAAACGGGATCTTCGGCGGAAGGTCGGTCATGCTGGTCAGCTCGGCCGGGATGAGCCCATACTGGATGATGAAGTAGTCCCGGCGCGACACCGGGTAGAATGCCGGGTTCCCTCCGGTGAGGAGGTGAGTGCGGTAGGCGGCCGGGTCGAACCCAGGCGGAGGGTAGCCCCGGTCCTGCCACGGGATCCCGTCGATCAGAGCCGTGCCTCCTGCCCCTAGGTACCCCTCGAACAGGAAGACGAGCAGGTTGAGGATGATCAAGGCAACGGTCACGGCGGGGAACGTCCGGCTCGGTCGGTAGTCGCGGATCGGTATCATGGTTCTATACTATCCTCTCGTCCCACCACCGGACAAGTGTTGCTCAGAGGGAAGTTATCGGTAAGATTTATTGTAACGCTTAAGGAGGTCAGATGGATCTATTGAAGCGGCTGAGCGAAGCAGCGGGGATCCCAGGGCACGAGGGGGAGATCCGGCGGATCATCTCCGACGAATTGACCGAACTCGTCGACGAAGTCGAGGTCGATCCCCTCGGGAATTTGATCGCCCACAAGAAGGGGTCCGGCCCGACCGTGCTGATCGCGGCCCACATGGACGAGATCGGGTTCATCGTGAAGCACATCGAGGAGGAGACTGGATTCCTCCGGATCCACCCCCTCGGCGGGTTCGACGTCAAGACCCTGATCGCCCAGCGGGTGGTCGTGCACACGGGAAATGGCGATCTGATCGGCGCGATCGGTTCAAAGCCGATCCACATCATGACCGAGGAGGAGCGGAAGAAGCTCCCCGAGATGAAGGAGCTGTTCGTCGACCTCGGCCTCCCGGCGGATGAGGTGAAGGAGCGCGTCTCGGTCGGCGATCCGGTCACCCTCCGCCAGGACTTCGTCGAGCTGGAGAAGGTCGTTTCAGGCAAGGCCCTCGACGACCGGGCCGGGGTGTACATCGGGATCGAGGCGATCAAGCGGGCGAAGAACATCGCGTGCGATCTCTACTTCGTCGGGACGACGCAGGAGGAGGTCGGGCTGCGCGGGGCGCGGGTCGCTGGGTTCGCGGTGAACCCGCAGATCGGAATCGCCCTCGACACGACCCTCGCCGTCGACGTCCCCGGTGTTTCGGCCGGGGAGCGGATCACCGCCCTCGGGAAGGGGGTGGCGATCAAGCTGACCGACTCGGCCTCGATCTCCCATCCCGGGCTCGTAAGGGAGATGAAGCGGATCGCTGAAGCGCGGAAGATCCCCTACCAGATGGAGATCCTCCCCCGCGGGGGGACCGATGCCGGCGCGATCCAGCTCGCCCAGGAGGGGGTGGCGGCGATCACCCTGTCGCTCCCGACCCGCTACGTCCACTCCGTCGTCGAGACCGCGCACAAGGCCGACCTCGAGGCGGCGATCGGGCTCCTCGCCGCGTTCCTGGAGGAGGCCGGATCGGTCGACCTCTCGCTTCCATGAAGACGATACTCCTGAAGGACTTCGACCTCGTCGCGACGATGGACCCCGAGCGCCGGGAGATCCGCTCCGGCTACGTCCTCGTCGAGGGTAACCGGATCGCCGCCGTCGGGGATGACCCATCCGGGATCACGGCCGACGAGACGATCGATGGTGAGGGGAAGGTGCTGCTGCCCGGGTTTGTCAACACGCATCATCACCTGTACCAGACCCTGTTCCGCAACGTCCCCGGCGCAGCGGACAAGAAGCTCTTCGATTGGCTCGTCTTCCTGTACGAGCGCTGGAAGGGGATCGACGAGGAGGCGGTGAGGATAAGTGCGGCGATCGGCCTGACCGAGCTCGTCCTCTCCGGGACGACGACGAGCTCGGACCACTTCTACCTCTTTCCCAAGGGGCATCCGCACCTGTTCGACGCCTTGATCGAGGGGGCACGGCTGACCGGGATCAGGTTCCATCCCTGCCGCGGCTCGATGTCCCTGTCGAAGAAGGATGGGGGGCTCCCCCCGGATTCGGTCGTCCAGACCGAGGATGAGATCCTCGCCGACTCCCAGCGGGTCATCGAGCGCTACCACGATTCGAGCCCGTTTTCCATGCTCCGGGTGGCGCTTGCCCCCTGCTCCCCGTTCTCGGTCACCCCGGAGCTGATGCGTCAGTCGACCGCGCTCGCCGACGAGTACGGGGTCCTCCTTCACACTCACCTCGCCGAGACCGCGGACGAGGAGGAGTTCTGCCGCGAGAAGTTCGGGGCCCGCCCGGTCGACTACATGGAGGAGCTCGGTTGGCTCCGCGACGACGTCTGGTTCGCCCACCTCGTCCACCTGAGCTCGTCCGACATCGAGAAGCTCTCCGCCGCCCGGGTGGGGATGGCCCACTGCCCGAGCTCGAACATGACCCTCGGCTCGGGGATCGCGCCGGTGGTCGAGCTGCACGGGACCGGGGTGAAGGTCAGCCTCGGGGTCGACGGCTCGGCGAGCAACGATACCTCGAACATGATCCGCGAGGTGAGACAGGCGATGCTCCTGCAGCGGGTCCGCTACGGGGCCGAGGCGTTCTCCGCCCGCGACGCCCTCTATCTGGCGACGATGGGCGGGGCGAGGGTCCTGCATCGCGAGGAGGAGATCGGCTCGATCGAGGTCGGGAAGGCCGCGGATCTGATCGCGTTCGACCTCTCCGGGATCGAGTTCGCCGGCGCGCGATCCGATCCGCTTGCCGCGATCGTCCACTGCGCTGCTGACCGGGTCGATCTCTCCATGGTGAACGGGAGGGTCCTGGTGCGCGACGGACGGTTGGTCGATCAGTCGGTCCTCCGGCTCATCCCACAGCACAACGAGATCTCCCTGCGGCTGATCGGGGCGGTATGAAGATCGAAGTTGAGATTTCGTTTTCGTTCAAGCGGGACCTTCCCCCGCGAATCCACCTCGAGCTCCCGGTCGGGGCGGATGTGTTGGCTGCGCTGCGCACCCTTGTGCGTCGCTTCCCCCAAATCGAAGGAAGGATCTTCTCTCCGGACGGGAAGATACATCGCCACATAAACGCGCTTGTCAACGGAGGAAACGTCTCGGGCAAGCGGGGATTCGCCACGGTCCTCCACAACGGGGATCGGCTCACGATCCTCCCTCCAGTCGGTGGCGGATAAAAAGAGGCCCCTTGCAGGGCCTCTTCTGGCTGGTGGTTGGGCGTGTTACGTAAGGAGGTTTCAGCAGGAGGCGTGCTTCCTACCTCCGACGATAATATACGCTTTGATTGTGAAGGTTCGGTGAACGGAGCGTGGAGGTTCTGTGACTCACCGAGCCGTCTTTTCATTCAGCCTGCGGGCGAAGCGGTCGGAGTCGATGATGAACCTTTCGTGTTCTGCTTCCCCAATCTTCTCCACCGGGTCCCGGGCCTCGATCCGGAACCGGAGCTTCCGCCCGTCCACTTCCACGAGCTCCGCGCGCACCGTCACCCGCATCCCGGGCGGGGTCGGAGCAAGGTGCTGCAGGTCGATCCGCGTCCCTACTGTCTTCTGGCCCGGCGGGAGGAGCGGATCGACGATCAGGCGGGCGCACTCCTCGCAAAACGCGACCAGACTCGGGGTGGACAGGGCATCGACGAGCCCGCTTGCGATGTGACTCGCCAGGTGGTCCTCGGTCACAGTCCACTCCATCTCGTTGCTAAGTCCGGCTTCGATCGACATCTTCCCTCCGATCTTTCGCAGATGTTAGGAGAACGCGACCTTCCGATCAAGGATCAAATCCGGTAGAGCTCGGGACGACGGTCCCGGAACCGATCGTTGTATCGGTTGATCGACTTGTCCCGCGCCTCCCGCGGATCGACCTCCACGGTGCGCACTTCCTCCCGATCGGACGAGCCGCGTACCAGCACCTCCCCCTTCGGCGAGACGATCTGGCTCTCCCCGGTGAACCGGAGGAGCTCCCCGGCGCGGTCCTCCGTCCCAATCCGGTTGGCGGTCACCGTGAACACCCCGTTCTCGAGCGCCCGCACCCGCATCGTGAGCTGCCCGTACTCCGGGAGGACGAGGTTGGCCGGGTGGGCGATCACCTCCGCTCCGGCGAGGGAGAGGGTGCGCGCCGCCTCGGGAAAGAGATGATCGAAGCAGATCATCAGTCCGACCTTGGTCCAACCGATGTCGACCACCGGAAACGGCTCCTCCCCGGGAGAGAACCAGAGTCGCTCCTTGTAGAACAGGTGGACCTTGCGGTAGACGGCCGTGATCCCACCCGGGCTGACCAAAACAGCGGAATTGTAGATCTTCCCGTCCCTTCCTTGCTCCGCCAGCCCGGCGACGATGTGACAGCCCCTTTCCTGAGCAAGCCGAAGGAGGAACCGGGTCGTCCTCCCTCCCGGAACCGGCTCAGCGAGCTCAACCGCTTCCGTCCTGGTCTGGAACTGATAACCGGTGGAAAAAAGCTCGGGGAGGACCCACAGGTCGGCCTTCTCTCCGCCGATCAGCTCTTCCACGCGAGCGCAGTTCTCCTCCACCGCCCCGAACACAGGTTTCGACTGAACGTAACCGATACGCCGTGGTGCTTCAGAAGAGTAGGTCGCCGAAGGGGAAGCCGTTGCCTCAGAGTTCGGATTGCCCATCGCACCTCCATAGCTCACTCAGTTTCTCCTTCATAAAAGAGCTCCGTTGAATACCCCACGAGCCACGGGAATCGGTTCGGGGTCTCGGGCCAATCGGCATGAAGCCCGATGCTGCGAGCGATCCTATAGCCTCGCACCTTGCGTGCGACGTCTTTGCCATTGTGGCGTCG